>JACMLR010000362.1 GCA_014379515.1 Chitinophagaceae bacterium | reverse complement strand
TGCGCCTGTAATCCCTCAACGATATAATCAATTGAACGGGTTGCAGTGAAATAGGTAAGAATGGAATAGAGAGCAGTTTCAATTCCAAAATTAAAGGCCGCAATGATGAAAATGATGATATTGATTCCGAGAATGATTTCGGTGATAGTAAATGAGGTTCGTTTGAGCGTGTACAATGCGAGCACTTCAATCCCATCCACGGCAGCACCAGCGCGCATGATTAATCCAACACCGATGCCCAGGAAGACTCCCCCAAAAATGGAGATGAGCAATTTATCTGCGGTTACGGCATAGTTTGGTAAAAGCATAAGACAGATTCCCAGCAGCATAACGCAGATCAACGTCCGAAACGCAAATCTCTTTCCAACCATAAAATAACCCGCAATGATGAGTGGCAGATTCAGAACTAAAATGACGAGCCCGAGATTGAAATGATATATTTCGTGGACAAGCAGTGAAATGCCGGTAATACCACCATCAAAAAAATGATTCGGTACTAAAAATAATTTTAGGGATGCGCCGGCAAACAACACTCCAAGGATTGTCAAGATGATATCCTGTAACCATTCCAGCGGATTTGCCGGATGCTTCAATGAACTATCAAGCCTTCCCTGTAACACTTGCAGGTTTGCCTTTTTTTGCGGACCCAACGTTTCATTTGCAGTATGAGTAAAATATTTGTGCGACGATAAAAATTCCATTTGCCGTAATAGCCATTCTTTTTCCGTTTGAACAATACCGGTCTTTTTAAATTCCTGGAATAATTTTGCAGCCCGTTTCGCATAATCAGCGGTGCCCAGGTAATACAGGTCAGCGTCACACAAAATCTCACCCAGGCGATCGGTTGGCGATTGAGCCAGTCGGGTAGCCATGATCATTCTGCAAATACGATCTATTTGATCAGGAGAATAATTATAATCTGGAAGATATTTCCTGGCGAGTTTGCACGACAATTCTTCATGATCCTGGTGGTGCTGCAAGAAACCGGTGTCATGAAACAGCGCAGCCGTTTTAAGTAAAATAATTTCTTCTGCGGAAATATTTTCAGCAATGGCCAGTTCTTCGGCGTTTGCAATTACCTGCCGGGTATGTTCTTCGTCATGATAGGCAATATATGAAGGCAGGCCTTTTTGCAACTTGCCCATCATAAAGTCATATACCTTATCGAAATGCATAAAAATTATTTTTAAAAAACACTCACCCTAAAACCTCGTATAACATCATCTCTCCATCCTTATTCTTCAACGTGGTTGCGCCGATCTTCTTACATTCGAAAGATTGCTGTATTTTCTGAAAGCAATTTTCATTGATAACAATCTGTCCGCTTCCCGCAGCAGTTTGCAATCGTTGGGCAGTATTGACAGTATCACCTATTACGGTATAGTCTAGCCGACGCAACGTGCTCGAACCTATATTTCCTGAGATCACTTCCCCGCTGTTAATACCAATCGAAACCCTGGGTGCAAAATTATGTTCAGATGGAAGTGAATTTATTTTATCTCTTATCGCAATGCAGGCATCTACAGCACGATCAAGATGATAAGCGTCTTTAAAGACTGCCATCACACAATCGCCGATAAATTTATCAATGATTCCTTGCTGCGCGATTATTTCTTTCACAATCAGGTCGAAGTATTTGTTAAGCATTTTTACCACGGTATCTGCCGGTTCTTTTTCGCTGATAGAAGTAAAACTGCAGATGTCAATAAATGCGATCGTTGCTTCTACAGTTTCGTTTGCTGTTAACGAAGTTTCATATTCTCTCGTTCCCATAAAATTCAACACATTCGAATCAACATACATGCGAAGAATATTATTTTCTTTAATTGCCTGTAAAGTTTCTTTTACCTGGTTAACATACTTTATTGTTTTTTCCATTGTAAGTTCAAGGTCTTCGAAGTTGACCGGCTTCGTAACGAAATCAAACGCGCCGCGATTCATTGCGCTTCGGATGTTATCCATGTCACCATATGCGGACACCATCACTGTTTTCGTAAGTGGGTTGGTTTCAGTCAACCTTGAAAGCAATGTAAGCCCATCCATTTCCGGCATGTTGATATCACTCAGAACGACAGAGGTATCCGGGTGTTCAAGCATTTTATCCAGCGCCTCTTTGCCATTTGAAGCAAATACAAAGTCGTACAGTTTCTCCCGTATTTGCCTGCGAAACTTTTGACGGATCAGCGTTTCAAGATCCGCTTCGTCATCCGCTACCAAAATCTTAGTCATACCAGTTTACTTTTTAATTTCTCTTTCAATGCTACAAAATCTACCGGCTTCGTCAGGAAATCATCGGCACCCAATTTCATCGCCTGGTTATAATTTTCTGCATCGCCATAGGCGGTTAGCATCATTACAATTGGTGGAGGCACCTCGTATTTTTCTTTGATGTGTCTTAATAATTCAAGCCCGCTCATTCCGGGCATGTTGATATCTGACAAAATAAGAATCGCCTTGTGCACATTTGCTTTCATGTACTCCAGGGCTTCTTCGCCCGAGAATGCGAATGCAAATGAAACTTCGGCCGCGCGAATTTCTTTTCGAAAGCGTTGCTCAAACAGTGCCTGAACATCTTTTTCATCATCAACAACTAATATTTTCATATTCAAAGTTTATTAAACGGTCACCGGAATGCAAATGATAAAGGTAGTTCCCTCCCCTTCTTTCGTTTCCACTTTCAGTTCGCCTCCATGTCCCGTTGTGATAATATCATAGCTAAGCGACAAACCCAGGCCGGTGCCCTGACCGGTAGGTTTTGTCGTGAAGAACGGTTGAAAAATTTTCTCGATCAACTGTTGAGGAATGCCATTGCCGTTGTCGCTTACGCGGCACTCGACATATCCTTTCTTTTTTGATGTCGAAATTGAAACGGTTGGCTCATAGTTATCGCCCAACTTCTTTTTCTGCTGATCGACGGCATAAAATGCATTGGTCAGCAGGTTAAGAATAACTCTGCCTACATCTTGCGGCACAAAACTGAACCGGCCTACTGCAGGATCGAAATCCGTTTTTATTGTTGAATTAAACGTTTTGTCTTTCGCGCGCAAGCCATGATAACATAACCGGATGTATTCGTCGGCCAACTCGTTGAAATCGATAATCTCTTTTTGCCCGGTGTTTGTTCGACTGTGCTGGAGCATGCCTTTCACAATCGCATCGGCTCTTTTTCCGTGGTGACTTATTTTTTCTTCGTTGCTGATAAGGCTATCGGCAAGTATTTTAACCTCGTCATAGTTTCCCCTGTCGATTTCTTCGTTGAGTTCGATAAGAAGTTCTTTATTTAACTCTGAAAAATTATTGACGAAGTTGAGGGGGTTTTGAATCTCGTGAGCAATCCCGGCAGTAAGTTCGCCGAGGCTCGCCATCTTTTCAGACTGGATCAATTGGGTCTGTGCCGCCTTCAATTCCGCCAATGATTGTTCGAGGGCGACGTTTGCTTCCT
>JACMLR010000361.1 GCA_014379515.1 Chitinophagaceae bacterium | reverse complement strand
CAACGAAATGGTTGGCCAGGTTGATTGCCTCCAACCAAGAGAAAATATCAATCATTGGAAATTCAGCAAGATCGATCTCTCACCGATTCTATATAAAGAACCAGCAAATTCATTCACTGGCTTATACAAAATGGAGGAGCAGGATCATGGCATTGATGGAGTCCTCGATTGGAAACTACTCGAAAAAGCGAAACCTGCACTCGAATCAAAAGAACGAATTTTTGCAGAATTCCCGATTCGTAATACCGACCGCACTGCAGGAACCATCTTAAGCAATGAAATAACAAAGCGATATAAGGGGGAAGGACTTCCGGAAGACACAATTCATTTTAAATTCAACGGAACAGCCGGACAAAGTTTTGGTGCTTTCAATACGAAAGGCGTAACGCTCGAACTCGAAGGAGATGCGAATGATTACTTCGGAAAGGGATTGAGTGGAGCCCGGTTAATCATATATCCACCGAAAGAAGCGACTTACTCTCCAGAGGAGAATATCATCATTGGCAACGTTGCATTTTATGGTGCTACGAGCGGTGAAGCATTTATCCGCGGGAAAGCAGGTGAGCGATTTGCTGTTCGAAATTCTGGTGTAAGCGCGGTGGTTGAAAGTACCGGTGATCATGGATGTGAGTATATGACTGGTGGTCGTATCGTAATCCTTGGCGATACTGGTCGAAATTTCGCTGCCGGAATGAGTGGCGGTATTGCTTATGTGTATGATGTGAAAGGAAAGTTTCCTGCAAATTGTAACATGGAAATGATCGACCTCGATCCGGTTGGTGATAATGACGGTCAGGAATTGCACGATATGATTTCGCGGCACTATGCGTATACGGGAAGTACTGTAGCGAAGTTTGTATTGGATGATTTCGAGAACCAGTTGAAAAACTTTGTAAAAGTGTTCCCAAAAGATTACAAAAAGGCCTTGCTCGCCAAAGCTGCAATCAAACAACCACAGGGTAAGACTATTTAGTTCAATAATTATTCTCACAACTTAGATACAATGGGTAAACCAACAGGATTTTTGGAGTTCACCAGGGAGATGCCTCAGAAGAAATCCGTCAATGAACGTATACAGCATTATAACGAGTTTATTGAGCGCCTTCCCGATGAGAAGCTCAATCAGCAATCTGCACGGTGCATGAACTGTGGTGTTCCATTTTGTCATAGTGGCTGCCCTCTTGGAAACGTGATCCCAGAATTCAATGATGCAGTTTATAAGAAGGATTGGAAAGAGGCATACGACATATTGAATTCAACAAATAATTTTCCAGAGTTTACCGGTAGGATTTGTCCTGCCCCATGCGAAAGTGCCTGTGTGCTTGGAATCAATCAGCCGCCGGTAACCATTGAAGAAATTGAAAAACATATAATCGAGATCGCGTTCGAAAAAGGACTAGTGCAGGCCCGCAAGCCAAATCTTCGCACAGGTAAAAAAGTTGCTGTTGTTGGATCTGGACCTGCAGGCCTGGCTGCGGCTGCACAATTAAATTATGCGGGTCATACAGTTACCGTTTTTGAACGTGACGATCGCCCCGGTGGACTATTAAGATATGGTATACCCGATTTTAAGTTGGAGAAATGGGTAATTGATCGACGCATAAAACTAATGGAAGAGGAAGGGGTAGTGTTTCGGTGCAATGCTAACGTCGGCGTAAATATTCATATCAATGATTTGCTGCGCGAATTTCACGCAATCGTGCTTGCAGGGGGCTCAACTATTCCACGTGATCTCCCGGTAATGGGTCGCGACTTGAATGGTGTCCATTACGCAATGGAATTTCTCAAACAACAAAACAAGCGAAATGCGAACCTCGATCCTTTTGCAAACGCGTCAGTAGAGAGTAATATATATCCCGAGCACCTGAACGCGAAGGGGAAACATGTAGTGGTAATTGGCGGGGGAGATACGGGAAGCGATTGCGTTGGTACGTCGAACAGGCAAGGTGCGAAGTCGGTAATCCAATTTGAATTATTACCAAAACCTCCAGATTCCCGAAACGGCAGTATGCCCTGGCCAACTTACCCGATGACATTGAAAATTTCGAGTTCTCACGAGGAAGGCGCGGACAGACTTTGGGCAGTAGCTACAAAAGAATTCGTGAGCGATGCAAATGGAAATTTGAAGGCATTGAAAATTGTCAATCTTGAATGGAAGCTGAGTGATGACGGACGCCCTGCACAATTTGTTGAAGTAGCCGGGAGCGAGAAGGAAATTCCTTGCGATCTTGCCCTGCTTGCAATGGGTTTTGTATATCCGCAACGTCAGGGTTTGTTGGATGAACTCGGAGTTGAATTGGACGATCGCGGAAATGTGAAAGCAAGCGAGAAACAGTATAAAACAAACATTAATAAGGTGTTTGCTGCAGGGGATATCAGGCGAGGGCAGAGTTTAGTGGTATGGGCGATCAGCGAGGGACGCGAATGTGCGAGAAAAGCCGATGAGTTTTTGATGGGCCATTCGTTGTTGGAAACAAAAGACAATATGCTGTTAGCAACTCTTTAGAAATAAAAAAAGCCATCCAAAAGGATGGCTTTTTTCGGCAGTTTTTGTTATATGTAAAATAATATCATATATTATTTTATTGAAGATTTTCTAAATTTTTGCAATGTGAGCAAATAAACGTCTTAAACTAACACATGTTAATTGAATATTAACCTACTTTAGCACCGATCGCAGTTACATAGATATTATTTTAATATAACAACTAAAACCGAACTCATGAGTAAAGTGACCGCCAAACAGATTGCGCCGTTCCTGGTTTTGGCCCTTGTTGCAATTGGGGCTCTATTTATCAAACCTGATGTCGTCTTGGGTACACATGAACAATACAACAGTGCAGATATTGCCTGGATTATTGTAGCTACTGCCCTGGTTTTTCTGATGACTCCCGGACTCGCGTTTTTCTATGGCGGCATGGTGCACCGCAAAAACGTTATTAGTACGATGATTAAAAGTGTCGTGGCTGCGGGTGTTGTAGGTGTATTATGGGTTGTAGTGGGATTCAGTCTCGCATTCGGAGAGTCTTATGGTGGTTTTATAGGGGACCCTACCACTTACTTATTCTTTCAAGGAGTTTTGTCCGGAGCGCCAGTGCTTGGCCCGGGCGCAGGGGAAACTGCTGTTAAGCTCACCATTCCACTAGGTTTGTTTGCAATATTTCAAATGATGTTCGCCATCATCACTCCGGGTCTTGTTGTTGGAGCTGTTGCCGAGCGGATTCGTTTTACTTCATACATCCTTTTTACTGTATTATTTAGTTTGCTCGTTTACGCGCCGCTTGCACATTGGTCATGGAGCCCTGAAGGATTTTTATTCAAGATGGGTGCGCTTGACTTTGCGGGTGGAACGGTTGTACATATTTCAGCTGGTTGTGCGGCGCTTGCGGGTGCATTGGTATTAAAACGCCGGAAGAGTCATCGTGAGCATCGTGAAATTCCGCCAGCAAACGTACCATATGTATTGATCGGAACAGGCTTGCTTTGGTTTGGCTGGTTCGGATTTAATGCTGGGTCTGCTTTAGGAGCAAATGCGCTTTCAGTTTCTGCTTTCGCTACTACAAACACTGCAGCTGCTGCGGCTGGTCTCGCATGGATGTTCTTCGATGTATCACGCGGTAAAAAACCATCAGTACTTGGTTTTTGTATCGGCGCGGTAGTCGGGCTTGTTGCAATCACTCCTGCTGCTGGTTTTGTTTCCATTCCTCATAGTATTATTGTGGGTATGGTTGCTGCGATCGTTTCAAACTTCGCAGTCTATTATAAACAAAAATCATCCCTGGATGATACATTGGATGTTTTCCCTTGCCATGGAATCGGTGGTATGGTAGGCATGTTACTTACTGGAATTTTCGCCACCAAGGCGATTGGAAATACTTCGGTTACTGAAGAAGGTTGGTTTATCTCCGGAAGTGCGTCGTTCTTTTTGACACAAGTAAAAGCAATGGCGATCGTTGTTGCGTATAGCTTTATTGTATCATTCCTGATTTTTAAATTTATCAACTTCATTTTACCATTGCGTGTGAGTGAAGAAGAAGAAGAAATCGGATTGGATGCATCTCAGCATAACGAGAAATACCTCCAGGGTCATTTGATTATTCCAGCAAATGGCAAAGTCAAAGAATCATTGATTGAAGCTGAATCATACAAATAAAAAGAAAAGGTACAGCATATGATGGATTGCGCTAACAATTCACCGCTGTACCCTTTCATTAACACTTAAAATCTTTACAATGTTACGAAAATTTTTTGTGGCAGGTTCTGCCATGGCCTTCTCCTTGATCTCATTCGGCCAGGAAGCCTCTGTTACTTCTACAACTACTTCTACTGCTGTTGCTGAAGAAAAAAAAGAAGAAGAAAAAAAGCCTTTTCTGTCAATCACAGGCTCGGCTGATGTTTATTATCGCTATGATTTTGCAAAAACAAAATTCAACAATCTTACAAGTTTTACGGGAACACAAAATAGTTTTTCACTCGGCATGGCCAGTGTTAAGTTCGAGCATAAATCCGACAAAGTTGGAGTGGTTGCTGATCTCGGGTTTGGTCCCCGTGCGCGTGAATTTGCTTATGCAGATGAAGGTATCACACAAGCGATCAAACAATTATATGTGAGTTATTCACCAGCCGAGTGGTTGAAACTTACTGCAGGAACATGGGCTACACATGTCGGATATGAATTGGTTGATCCACAACTGAACCGCAATTACAGCATGTCTTACATGTTCACGAACGGACCATTTACTCATACTGGCGTGAAAGCGGAAATAACGAAGGGTAAACACGGTGTAATGGTAGGTCTCTCCAATGCGACCGATTACAGAATCCCGCCGGAATCCATGATTAATAAAAAATTTCTCATTGCTCAATACAGCGTCGCATTTACCGAGAATGTGAAGTTATACCTGAATTATGTTGGAGGAAAAAATCCGGATAGTTCCAAAACAAATCAATTCGATGCAGTGCTTGCTGCTAAAGTTAGTGATAAATTCAGCCTTGGCTTGAATGGAACGGTTAACTCTAACCAGGCATGGGATGGTGATAAAAATGCTGATGGTCAAAGCTGGTGGGGCTCAGCGATCTACTTAAACGTTGATCCGAAGCCATGGTTTGGACTCACATTGAGAGGTGAACTTTTCAATGACAAAAACCAGTTGAAGATGTTTAGCTCTGCTCCAGACGGTGGAAACATTTTCGCAACCACATTGTCAGCGAATTTCAAAACAGGGGGTTTTATTTTTATCCCTGAGTTAAGATTTGAAAACGCTTCCGAAGATATCTTTTACGACAAAGACCTGGCACCGAAAAAGAATTATGCAAGCTTTATAGTCGCAGCGATCTATTCGTTCTAACCGTTGTTTGGATGCAGTTCGTCTCTACACAGAATTGCTACAAACCAAATAAAAAGCCATTTCGTGGATACGTAAAGGTTTGCACTCCGAGACAATTATGTATAGCCTTACGGAAAGGACAGTGAATATCAGAAGGTCGCGATTTAAAAATATTGTTTGATGAGAAAAATTCTGAAATTATTGATAGGAGTAATGTGATAGTTATTACAAACCAACTCCAATCTTTTTTCATATGGCAAGCAATCGTTGATGCCTCCCTGTTTCTACAGGGAGGCTTTTCTGTTCATATACTAACAGGCGTTATTAATTTACAATCGTTAACAAT
>JACMLR010000360.1 GCA_014379515.1 Chitinophagaceae bacterium | reverse complement strand
TAGGTAATTCGGAAAAATCATCATCGTCAACATCATATGCTAACTGTCGGTTAACATTAGCAAGCAAAGTGAATCCTGTCTTTTCATTCCGCTGGCTAATAAACCCACCCAGGTTTGTTTGTCCAATATTGGATTGATTCAGCAATAATTTACGAAGCGGAACAGCTCCAGGCTCAAGCGTGATGAAGTTTACTACACCTGCAATTGCCCCGCCCCCATAGAGTGTCGAAGCAGGGCCTTTTATCACTTCCACCTGCTTTAAATCTAATGGTGGAATTTCAAGAACACTCAGACCCCCAGCAAAATTTCCGAATGATGGAAATCCATCTCTTAATAATTGGGTGTACCTGCCGTCCAGGCCCTGGATTCGGATCGAGGCATTGGCAGAGGTGGCAGAGGTTTGCTGAACCTGTATACCTGTACTTTCATGCAAGAGCATTGACACGTTCGCCGGACGCATGTTGTTTTTCTCGTCGATCTCTTCGCCGTTGATGGTCTCGACGCGCGACGGTATATTTCGAATTGTTCTACTACTGCGGGTTGAACGGATGATCACTTCCTCTTCCTCCTCGCCCATTTCCAATTCTATTTCTAACATTGCGGCACCAGTAGCCGGCATCGTGAAAGAAACTGTCATTTCCTCAAAGCCAGTATAGCTGACGCGGATCGAATATTTTCCACTCGGAACGTTTGGTATTGATACGATCCCATTACTATCCGCAACGGCCACGAGTTTTAATTCCACAATTAAAACAGTCGCGCCGATTAACGGCTCTTTATCATGAGTGACCCGCGCCTTAAAAGTGGTTTGGGTCGACGCTGACGATGTGACAAGTAGAATAATAAATACGATTAGTAATCTCAACATTTTACTAAAATTTGTTTAGAGAAAATAAAAGGAACCCGATGCTGCAAAAGCATCGACCGCTTTTGTTTGAATGGTAATTCACCAGGTCAAACAGCATCAATTTTAATTTATCAGGATAACTGTGGAGGTTGCCAAACGGGAATGGCGACATCTTTGAGGGGACCATGACCCAGGATCACGGGAAGTGACGTTGCAAGCGGCGGCCTCGTTGTTGCTATCTGATTGACGAGGTTAACCGAAATTGAAACACAACAAAGGCAGTTGCAGAAAGGAGAGCAATTATCTTGTTCGTCCTCAGTATGAGCATCAGCATCTGTGAGGGCAGATTGTATTGACTCCTCGGTGCATAAAAAATCGTCGCAGGGTAGACAGGTCAATGCAATGACCAGTAATCCCATTATCAGAGCGAAAATTTTCATGCCGCAAAGGTAATTGCAAATAGAATAAATCTGCTTTCTTTAAAAAGAAAAATGAATTAATCGTTCAATTGAAACCGGATTCCCAGATAACCCCTCCGGCCCTGGTTGGGAGCGTAAACATAATTGGGGTCGAACGTAAGTGCGTAAGGATTTTCTGCCGTGGCTACAGGTTGGCCGCCGGAATCGAATTTTACGTTTTTATCAAATGGATCATGACTTCGGGCGATTAGAAACGAACTGTGTTTCGCCGGTGTCCAGTTAAATATGTTCTTAACACCGGTATAAAGTTCAAATCCCTTGCGAAATTTCTTGGTGAATTGCAGGTTATGTAAACTCCAGACAGGTGATTCAGCTGCGCGAGGATCCAATTGCGACAATACTGGTAATAACATTTTGCCATATACGTTGCCGGTATAGTCGAGGCTTATTCCGGCGCGATTAAACGAATACGACAACGACCAGGAACTGCTCCACTTTTCCGTCAACAATTGCCTGTAAACATTTTTATTGCCCAGGGCCTTATCAACGATCGTTACATCCTGGATGGTAAAACCCCAGTGACCACGCAATGAATTCGTGAAACCGACTTCGGTATTGAGGCTGATCCCCTTCGACAATGAATACCCGCTGAGATTGTCGTAAATGATCTGGTTGGTATTTGTTGTGTAGTCAGGCAGGATCCGGTTTGTAAAATGGGTGTACCAAATTGAACCATCAAGATTCAACCAAAAACTGTTTGTATATATTTTCTTTACGTAGTTGAGATTGATATTGTAACTACGTTCGGGCTTGAGTTTGTTTCGAATGATGACATCACGTGCGCCTGTTAATGCTGCATGATCTTCTGTAAAAAGGTTAACGGTTCTAAAACCAGTTCCTGCATTTACACGAACAACATCATTGGCACCAACAGAATATTTCCATGCAACACGTGGCGTAAAAATGTATTTGTGAATCGGGTGGTAATCAAGTCTGCCACCAATTAATAATTTCTGTTTTGGATTGAGGGTAATTTCATCTTGTACGAACACACCAGGGATGGCAGCCTTGTCTGCTTTCGACTGATTCAAAACCGTATCCGTTGTCGCCGTCGTATTATCATCATACCAATTGTATCGGAACACCAAGCCACTCAGCAGATCATGCTTCGTGAAATGTTTATCCCATGTGGCCTGGACAAATCCAATTTTTTGTAATGCGTTGAAAGGAACCTTTCCATAAACAGAACGCTGCGAATGTGAATTGAATGAATATGAAATGATTATTTTTTCAGCAACAGGTAATTGATAATTCCCAATTAATTCAACGCGGCTGGTATAGATACTTTCTCCATAAATGCTATCACCACCTCTGAATTGCTTGCTCCATCGCATGTCTCCACCCCATCGATCTTCATAAACATATCTGACTGCGAGATTCGCAATTCTATTTTCGGGCCGTCGCCAACTGAATTTATTGAATGCCGAGATCCGGTGTTGAAGCGTTATGTCAGTGAAGTTGTCGCCATTTTTATCTGTTCGATCCGAAAAATTAAAATAATTAATTCCTAACAGGCCATCGGTGTTTTTCGAAATCTTATACTTTACCGACGCATCCACATTGTGTTCGTTCCATGAAGTAGTCGAAAGATCGAACGAGAACAATGGCGCTTTTTTTGGTGTTTTTGTGATCACGTTGATTAACCCGCCAATCGCTTCCGATCCATAAAGCGAGGAGGCCGGACCTTTCACAACTTCAATCCGTTCAACAAGTGAATTCGGAATGCCAGAAAGCCCATAGACCGAGGATAAGCTACTTACAATTGGCATTCCGTCAATCAATACCATTGTATAAGGACCTTCCAGTCCGTTTATATGAATATCGCCCGTATTACACACGTTGCAGTTCAACTGAGGACGAACTCCATTAATCATTTGCAATGCCTCAAAAATTGCGGGTGAGGGATTCTTGCGGAAGAACTGTGGACTATAAACTTCAACCGGAACGGGGCTCGCTGTTTTCTGCACCGCCTTCATTGTACCGGTTACCACAACTTCACCCATCAGGTAATTGGATGGTTTCATTGAAATAGTAATAAACTGATCGCCACTTTTCACACGTTGCGCTTCAAAGCCAATTGCAGTTATTAATAATGCTTCTTGTGTAGTGATCTGAATGTCAAAACGACCTTCTCCATTGGTAACAATAGTCTTCGATGAATCATCCAGCATAACTGTTGCACCCGGAATTATTTCCTGGGTAATGCGATTAATAACCATTCCGCGCTGAATGCGCTGTGCTGATAAATCAACGTTTGCAACCAAAATCAATATGAGGTAAAGTAGTTTCATTCAATAGCTCTAAATATATTTTTAGTCTTGTCTAAATTTAAAGTTAGACAAATATAAGATCATTTTTCGAAGCGCCAAAAAAAAGGCGGCCTTTCGGCCGCCCCTTGTATTCAGAATTTTTGTTTTTAATACGCGTTAAGCCATGTCCACTCAAACCCGAGAAGAAAACTTCGGTCACCCATCCGGTGCATGTCACTGCCCAATTGGAACCGGTATCCGAGGTTCAACTTCGCATTAGAATTGAAAATGAGCTGGATAGCCGGAGCGAGATCGGTATAGTACCGTTTGAGGTCGTACGTTCGCTGACCCAACAGTTCAACATACAAGTTTACATTCACTTGTTTGAAACTTTGATAGGTTCTGGGAAACAACAGGTACCCCGCGGATAAGGTGTAGTCGACCGCCTGGTAAGCATTTGACTGCGGCCATACTTTCTCCCAACGGCTTGATTGCAAAATTTGAACATTGCTCAGGCTTGCTGAAAACGCCAGCTTATGCAACAGTTGTGTTGCAATCACTCCCACCTGCACGCCGCTCTGATCACCATCAAGCGCGAGTTCATCATAATATGGAGTATTCTTTGAATAGCTACCCATGAAAAATGCAGCCATCCGAAAATGGGAATGGACATCATCGACAGAAAAAAAACGATACTTCGCGTACAAGCGCATACTCTCCCATTGTACGTTATTGCTATACATATCTGAAAAGCTTGTGCCAGCATGCAACATCCATTTTTTGTTCAGTCCGAACATGATGTCGGCATTATGACGCTGCTCGATACGATCTGAATGTAATCCGCGCAACATTTTGAAATTGTACTTGCCGCTGATCGACCGTGCAGGCATATTGGATGCTGGTTCTGTAAACACATATAGTTCCTGGCTACTCAACATCGCGGTATTCAACAACAAAATTGTAAAAACAAATAGTGTCTTTTTCATTGTCACTTGCTTTAGCGAATAACCTAGTCTTAGATCGTTACGTGGTACACCCTTTTATTCGCGTCGATACCTTCTTTCGTGCAACAGTTTTCAGCTTTACCAGTTTGTAAGCAACTCATCTTCGTGGCGGTGCTGTACTTTTTGAATTCTTTCTGCGTCAAAAAGTTCTTGTCGGTAAGAACAAGCGTTTTCTCACCCGACAGCGTTTGAGCATTCACATTGAGAAAGTGAAAGTTTTTTCCGTCAATTTCAATATGCTTGTCGTTCGCAATCTTCACGCTTTCGAACTGACCCGTCAATGAAAGTTTTGCAACTGAAAAACCCGCTTCTTCAACAGCTTTTTTTATGGCATCGGGATCGACCTTACTATTTTTCTTGAACGAAATGTCAAAGCTGGAAGATTTTATATCCGGGTTTACACTTTCAACAAATGGAAGTTTCTCGATTGCTTTGTTGATAGCGCGAGTGCACATAGCACAAGTAAGACCTGCGGCCTGGAGGTTGGCGCGGGTAAACTGCGCTTCCGCAGGCGAAACTGCAAATAACGCAAGAATGAATATGAAATATTTCATAACAATAAATTGATACCGGTAAGCGGTAGATGAATAAAATGGATGATTAAGATTTGCAGCATGATTTGTTAGCATCCTTACAG
>JACMLR010000359.1 GCA_014379515.1 Chitinophagaceae bacterium | reverse complement strand
GAATTCGATATGGTGACGCATTTCTGAAGGTTTTCGTCATATCCAGACTTCCTGTGCAAGTATAGAAGAGACTTAGTCCTTTACTTCTATACTTGATCGGTGCATTGAGGGCAAGTGAGCTGTTGGCACCACTAAGAAATAAATCTACTTGTCCATATTTCTCTAAGAACGGAAGTAATTCCATCGCCCGGCTGATATGTCCATTGCCTGTTGCCTGCACGGAGTAAAGTATTTTCATAATCAATAATTGCTTGCGAGGGAGTTTATGTAGAAACTTATTTCGTCTGTGATTACAGAAGGGCGCGTCTTCATATCGATTACCGTATGTTGGAAATCTTTTTCTTCATAGGTAAATATTTTCCACTCTCTATTTGAGTATTCAAGAGCGGTAAGATGATCGATCCAGTCGCCACTATTTAGATAAGTGACTTTGCCATCTGCTGTTTCAACAACCCGGTTTTGCGGCTGATGGATGTGACCACAGATTACATAGTCGTACTTTTTGGCAATTGCAATTTCAGCAGCGATTTGTTCGAAGTCAGCAATTTTTGATACAGCTTTGTTAACACCTGCCATAACTTTTTTTGCAAAGGAGATACGCTCGCGTCCGGCCGATTGAAGTAAGAAATTAATGAAGCGATTTATCAAAAGCAGTGAGGCATATCCATTACTGCCGAGTTTCGCAAGAAAACGAGCGCTGCCTTTGGTGGTATTATCAAATGCATCACCGTGAAAGATCCAGGTCATCTTATCATTGATCTCCAAAACCAACTTGTCTGTAAGAGTGAAATTTCCGATCTGCAGATCGCTGTACTTTCTTAGTTGTTCGTCGTGATTGCCTGTAATGTAAAAAGTTCGGGTACCATTCATCATCATTGAAAGAATCTCCTTGATGACTGCCATATGATTGGGAGGGAAGTAGCGTTTTGAAAATTGCCAACCGTCGATTATATCTCCATTCAAAATCAACAAACCTGGCTCAATGCTTTTTAAGTAGGCGACGAGTTCTTTCGCGCGACATCCGTAAGTTCCTAGATGAACATCTGAAATGACAACCACATCGACAGAACGTTTTGACATTAGGAATTGGTTTTCCAAAGTTGCGTTTATAGTGTTACCTAACGTTTACGGAATAGTTAAGTAAACATGATGTGTTGTAGTTGTTATTTGGTTTTTCTCATTAATATTACAAATGGCTGAACAGGTCGCAACTCAACGATTTACCCGGCACCAATTACTAACTGCAATCTATGCGGCGTTGATTGCCTTTCTTACTTATGCCTGCGTTTTTGCCTATCGTAAACCTTTCACGGTTGCAGTATTTGATGGAATCAGTTTCTGGGGCGTTCCTTATCAAACCCTATTAATTATTTCGCAAGGCATCGGTTATATGCTCAGCAAATTTTACGGCATCAAGCTGATTTCTGAATTGAAACGCATTGGCCGTTGGCGAACCAGTGCCTTACTTATTGGCATTGCCTGGCTTGCATTACTGCTATTCGCTCTCGTTCCGCCTCCTTATGGAATGATCTTTTTGCTTATCAATGGATTTGCGCTCGGCTTTATGTGGGGTGTTGTTTTCAGTTATGCAGAGGGTAGGCGCGCAACAGATTTTATTGGTGCAGCGATGGCCGTTAGTTTCATTTTTGCAGGCGGATTCACCAGGGCAGTCGCCATTTTTTTGCGGGATACGTGGAATGTTCCAGAACAATGGTTGGGATTTGCTACGGGGCTGGTGTTTCTTATTCCGTTAATTGTATTTACGATTTTGATCGAACGCATTCCACCTCCCGATAAACTCGATGAACAGGAACGCACTGTTCGTCAGCCCATGGACAAAGAGAAGCGAAGGCAGTTAATTAAAAAATTCAAGTGGGGATTGATTGCCGTTACTGTTACTTATTTGTTTTTGACGATCCTTCGGGATATTCGCGACAATTTCATGGCTAACATGTGGAATGAGCTCGGCTACGGCAAAAAGCCCGCAATCTTCACGAGCACAGAAACGATTACCTCAATCATCATTCTTGTTATGATGAGTTTGCTCGTAATCATGCGAAATAATTTCAAAGCGTTTAAAGTGATTCACTGGATCATCATTGCAGGGTTCGTGCTTGCCGGACTTTCATCTGTACTATTTCTTTATGGTGAGATTGACGGTGCTACCTGGATGCAACTCACCGGTCTCGGACTTTACATGGGGTATATTCCATTCAACTGTGTTTTTTTTGAACGTATGATTGCTACTTTCAAAATTGCAGGCAATGTGGGCTTCCTGATTTATATCGCAGATGCATTCGGTTATCTTGGAAGTATGACAGTGATGTTAAGCAAGGAAATCTTTCGCGTTCAACTGAACTGGGTTTCGTTTTTCTCGATCGCAGTTGTCATATTTTCTGTCGTTGGTGTTGCGGCCACAATCTTATCGCTCATTTATTTTAAAAATAAATACACAAGTATTGATTCGCAAACCATGTAATTTATTTCAATTCGAAAATTACTCTATTGAATGAGTAATCTATTGGTTAACACTTCATGCGTGTTTCGATTTGTTGCTTTTATGAAGTACATCCCTGGTGTAAATTGTTCGAGCCCGCTAAGTCTTGCAGTCAGTGCATTGTTAGCCTCGAAAGTTTTTACAAGCATCCCGTTCATATTGAACAACTCTACTTTGTAATTACTTCGTTTCTTATTGTCGAAAATTAATTGCGTTTGCTGCCGCGCAGGCGAGGGATAAATCCGGAGCGATGAATGCTGCGCTTTTTTGTTGTCAATGATCCGGATGGCAGAGTATTTCACTGTGCCATCTTTCTCAATTTGTTTTAATCTGAAGATGAGTTTCGATCCGGCATTTGCGGGTTCGTACGAATAGGTATAGCGATAGGTGCCGGTTGAGGTAGCATCTGGTTCAGCAATCCTTCTATCCACTCTCTCAAAGTTCCTGCCATCATTACTAATTTGAATTTCATAAACACGGTCCTTTTTTTCATTTTGTGTGATCCAATGTAAATCTATGTTCTTTTCATCGCTTTTTATAGCATTAAACGAGCTAATATCAGACTTTAAGAAAAATGTGGGACAGTACGTATATATCAGTCTGAACTTGATCGTATCCTGTGCAGTGGCATTGAATGTATAGTTGACGCTTCCCAAAACGGAAGAATAGGTTGTTGACAAATAATCAAAGTTCACCGTTCCATTTCCGAGATAATCAGCTGTATTGTAAACCGTTTGCGTCGCTTTCGTATGGTTCATCACATACATTGGGCCATTTGCAACGTAGTCAGTTCCAGTTCCCACTGTGCCGTCCCAGCTCGTTAATGAGAACGGTCCATATGTTCTAACAAACAAATTAGTAAAAGGATCGGGCAATACTGAACTACTTATTTCATCTTCTCTTGTAACCCGCACCCGATAATTATTAATGGTAATATTTTCACGATTCTCTAACTCGTAACTATATCGTAATGTGATTTCAGTTTCCAGGCGAACGGACATTAGCGTTCCTGATCCGGGATTATATTTTGGAAAAGTAAATGAATGAAGTCCATTTCCAGAACCAATCACTGTCGTGTCATATGAAAGCGTCATTGACGGATCCATACAAGTTTGCGCAGAACTGTTAATTGTTGACGAAAGAATTATTGCAACGGCAAGAAAGCGCGCATAGGATTTCATGATAGGATGGATTAGGAGAATATAACAGTCGCGAACGACAAAATCATATAACTATACTCCGCTTTCTCAACCAAATAAGTGCTAATGTATACCGGAATTCCGGTTAAGTATTGAGCGAATGATTAATCCCGTTTTGCGCTGAGGGTAAAACCGATTGTAGTTCCCACATCCGGGGTGCTTCGCACGTGGATCGTTTGGCCGTGTGCTTCAATAAGATGTTTGCAGATGGCGAGTCCGAGCCCGGTACCGCCTTTGTCGCGGCTACGGCCCGCATCTGTTCTGTAGAACCGTTCGAATATCCTTGGGAGATGTTCTTCTTCAATTCCAATTCCATCATCGCTTATTTCTATCAGCACATGATCGTCATCTGTTCGATAAATGCTTGCTACAATGTTCCCATTTGGTTTTCCGTATTTGGACGCATTTTCTACAAGATTGTCGAGAACCTGTTTAACTTTTTCCTTATCCGCATGGACTGCAATGGGAGCTTCACAACCCTTTTTGATGATTGCCTGTATGTTTTTGACCTGTGTCTTTATAGATAAGGCATCGAACACTTCATTCACCAGGTCCTGGATAACAAAATTTTGTTTGTATAATAGTTGCTCGCCGCGTTCTAATTTCGAAATCTCATCCAGATCGTTCACAAGATTAACGAGTCGGTTGGTGTTTTTTGATGCTTTCTCGAGAAATTTTCGACTCACTTCAGGATCGTCAATTGCTCCATTGAGCAAGGTATCAACATAGCCCTGGATGGCGAAGATGGGTGTTTTCACCTCGTGCGCGAGGTTCTGAAGAAATTCACGACGATAAATTTCATTTTTCTGGAGCAGTTCGATTTCCTGTTTTTGTCTTTCGCCCCATGCCTCAACGTCTTCCCGTACCTCATCAATACTTTTTTGCGGAAGGATGTACTTAAAGTACACTTCTTCCCGCCTCGTTGCTTTCGTTTGGTGGATGAGTTTATAGATCAATTTGATCTTGCGATAGATAAATCGCTCCAATGTAAAAATGATGAGTCCGAAACTGCCCGCGAAAATTAGAACGAGCGACCCAAGACCTATCTTCCAGCTATCAGTAATAATGTAGATACCTATCGAGATAGGAAACGATAGGACAGCGGCAGTAAATGCAGCAAGCTGACGGGGTGATAGATTTTTAGTAGAAAACATTTAGCCACAAAACTACAAATCAAACTTATATCCAACGCCTTTAACTGTGCGGATGCAATCGAGACCGAGTTTTTGCCGAACCTTTCTTATGTGAACGTCGATTGTACGGTCACCAACAATAACATCATTACCCCATATCTGGCTAAGGATTTCATTTCTTAAAAATACCCGGCCAGGTCGTGATGCTAACAAGTGGATTAATTCAAATTCTTTTTTTGCAAGAATGATACTCTTACCATCAACTTTCACTTCATATTTTACCGGATCGATTTCGAGATTTTCAAATTTCAGGAAACCATCATTCGTGTCTTTATGAATGCGCCGGAAGAGTGCGTTTACCCGGCTCATTAAAACTTTTGGACTGACCGGTTTGCTGACATAGTCATCACCGCCCATTTCCAATCCTTTGATATGTGAGCTTTCGTCGTTCAGAGCGGTCAGGAAGATGATTAGTGTGTCTTTGAAAGCTGGTTGCATCCGCAAAATCCCACAAACCTCAACGCCATTTTTCTTCGGCATCATGATATCGAGAATGATCAGGTCGGGCTGATTCAGCTTGGCTTTTGTAAGCGCCTCGTCTCCATCGCGGGCAGTTATCACCTCATATCCTTCTTTAACAAGGTTGTATTGAATAATCTCCAAAATGTCCGGTTCGTCATCCGCAATAAGCACCTTTTTGCCTTTCACCTCCATGAATTGATAATTTTCGCAAACCTACACAAATGGTTTGCACGCATAAAATCTTCATACTGAGTTTACAATTTGATAATAGTGTCCAAATTTTGGACGGTCCCTTGCAAGTGCATAACCGGGAGTTTCGGTGCGTTAAACATTAATTATGAATTTATTAACCCGCACCATACGCATTCTGCCTGTCTTGCGTTTCAATACAACCAATTGGTAGTATTTTTGCTTCTGTTGAAAGCAGCCCGCATTTTATGAAGAAACATCTACTCGCTTGTTTTGCAGTGCTCCTGGCTTTTTGTGTTGCGGCGGTAGCACAAAATGAACCTCCTTATAAAGTTTCTATGGACAGGGTGCTGTGGCATGATAATGTCGACAAGCAACAAAAGCGATTGTTAAATGAAGCCGGAGAAGTAAAGCTCTCCCCGGATCCGTCGATCAATACACAGGTAGCACAGTCGATGATTAAAAAAGTCGATAATCTACAACGCAGGAACGAACTGGACACCAGCCTTAACACCAATATCAAGAAGAAATATCTCCGCAGCCTTGAAACCATGTTGAAAGGATTCAACGAGAATTGGCCGAAAGCGGATTATACCGCGGCTATCGCCCCCGCTTTAGTTCCGGCGTTTGAAGAGGCTATGGGGCGCGACTTGAAAAATGAGAGTATCAAACCGGTGATTGATGTCAATCCTTACGGAGTTGGAAAGATATTAGTTGAGTGTTTTCTTTATCCAAGTGAAAACCCGGGCGTTGCAGCTTCCCGAACTGAACTATTGCGAAAGTATTGCGGTTTACACCAGGACGAAATATTGAGCGTTCTTCGCGCCAATCCCAACGTTTACTTTGCAGACAGTCTCGTGAAGGTTGCGGCGTATCGAGATATACCCAAATTGTATGATTACGCACAAGCAAGAAACACGCTTGGCACACGCATTCGAAATCATCCGGATACGCTTGTACGAATGATTGCAACGATGGCAAACAGTAAAAGCGGTCGATTGTATTTTCCTTTTCTTGAGAATCTTCTCCGTGGAAAAATTACGCTGGCTGACATTGATCGTGTAAAAGACGATAACGTCGGTTACTACAGACTGATGGTTCAAACGAGGATAGAATACGCAGGTCGTTTACTACCTCCGGGCCGCGATACCGCACGCGAGATGAAATCACTTACTGCAATGATGGCGCGCAAAGCAAAAGAATATTTTATTCGGGAAATTAATGCGTTGCATTCAGTCGAAAACGAAAACGTTCGCTTCAAAAGATTAGAAGGCCTTACTGCGCAAGAGTTATATTATCTCGCTGTGTTGGGAGAAGACGAGGTTTATACTTCCAGCTTTGTAAAGGGCATTTATCCGCGTATTTTTCAACGGATGCAAGTACCCAAGGGTGATAGCTTGTTGATGACCGTGAATGGCGATTATTTCCGGAAGTTCATTAAAATGTGTGCTGGATACAATACGCTTAACGATTTCCTGTCGCGAATGGAAAAGGGTAACGACAATGTATTGATGAAAGCGTTTGTTATCGGTCTTGAAAAAACCGAAGGCACAGAAGAAGCGGTTGATGTCGCAGATTCGTACAGCAGTATTATGGATAAGAATCCGCAACTCGCGGCATTCATCGAACAGGAAGCCACTGCTAATTATCACAAGAACAATACGGTTCATAATAAAAAGGGAACTGTTATCTATAACATTCTGCAGGTATTGTTTCGTTCAGCTGACACAACGCAGAAATTGGACTTGTCAAAACTTTTAGGAATTCCCCCAGTATATACAGTGGATAATAGTTCGCTTCGCGATGATAGTGGTCGTATCGTGATGCAGGTATTTTTTTATGGAGATGAAGATAAGGATGGGCAAAATTCGTACGCTAGTTTTATGGGCAGTTTTAGAAATCGTTCCGATTGGAAGGTTGTTGAAAACAAACAATGGGTCGCGATTTCAACGACGAAAGGCCGGAAGATCATGATCTATGCAAACAAGCCACTTTACACGGAGAATGATGCGGATGAAGCAGCAATCACGGCACTCAGCGATTACCTGTTCGACAAGAAATTAAAGCCATCGATCTTCGTTCATCGAGGACATAGTTATCATGTTAAATCTACCATGAAACGAATAATGCCTTCTGCACGAATTGTAATTCTTGGTTCTTGCGGAGGATATAATAATATTAACGAGGTGTTGAACATCAGCCAGGATGCACATATCATTTCCTCCAAACAAACCGGGACGATGCATGTGAACGAGCCGATTATCCAGGCAATTAACTCATCACTACTATCCGGGCGTAATATCGATTGGGTGAATATGTGGAGGGAGTTGACTTCGAAATTTACTACGGGTGATGCGAAAGAAAAATTTGACGATTACATTCCTCCGTATAAAAACCTCGGTGCCATTTTTATCAAAGCTTATAATAAAGCGATGGCCGGTAATGAAGCGACAGTGCCAGCAACAAGTGGCCAGTAACGAATCGTTATCATTACCGTTTAACCAAACCATTACCCGCGAACAACAATCTGGTTTTATATTTATGAATTGTTATGTCTGAATCACCCGCCCGGAAAAAAATATTTGACTTTAGTTTGCTGAACAGGGTGTTTCGGTATGCATCGCCATACAAAAAAAGTTTTTACATTTCAATTGTCCTTTCGATCCTGCTTGCTGTGATGGCGCCGGTTCGTCCTTACCTGATTCAGTACACGATAAATGAGTTCATTGCTAAAAGAAATATCGACTGGGTAATTTGGATTACGGTCATTCAAATTGTTGTGCTGATCGGTGAATCCGGTTTAAGATTTTACTTTTCATTTATTACTGCCTGGCTTGGTCAAAATGTTGTAAACGATCTTCGCAAACAGGTTTACGGAAAAGTTTTAAATCTCAATCTATCTCAGTTTGATAAAACGCCAATCGGAACGCTTACAACGAGAACTATTAATGATATTGAATCGATCAATGATATTTTTGCTGAAGGATTGATACCGATCATCGCCGATCTGTTGTCAATCGTGTCCGTTTCCGCTGTAATGTTTTATATCGATTGGAAGCTGACATTGATTTGCCTCACACCTTTTCCCATTCTTATTATTGCTACATATTTCTTCAAAGAAAGCGTCAACAAATCTTTTATCCGCGTTCGAAATGCGGTTGCAAGTTTGAATGCATTTGTACAGGAACATCTTACAGGCATGCAGGTTGTTCAGGCATTTGCTGCAGAGGATAAAGAATTTCGGAAGTTCAAGCAGATAAATCGTGAACATCGCAATGCAAACATCAATGCAAT
>JACMLR010000032.1 GCA_014379515.1 Chitinophagaceae bacterium | reverse complement strand
GTAACCAGTTACTACGAGTGCTCTGGTTACTTTTCGTAACCAACTCGTGTATCTTTGCCGTCGATTAAAATGAATGTTATGATCAATCAACGAAAAATTGTCAGACGATATACTCCTGAAGCGCAGCCGGGATTTTTAGGTGCCGGTCATCTTGCACGACCAGTTGTTGCAGGAGGCTTTGAAAACACGGATCCTTTCATCTTGCTCATGGATGACGAGCTGGATAAGAAAGACAACTCACCAGTTGGCGGAGCCCATCCACACGCAGGTTTTGAAACTGTAACGCTCTTACTCGATGGAGAAATCGGGGATGCAGCGCATAAAATGAAACGCGGAGATTTCCAATTGATGACAGCGGGAAGCGGAATTGTACATACAGAAACAATCGATAAGATTGCAAAAATGCGGTTGCTGCAGCTGTGGTTAAATCTTCCGAAGAATGATCGAAATGTTCTACCTCGCGTCCAGGATCTTTCGAACGAACACGTTCCATCGTTTTCACAAAACGGTTTATCGATAAAATTATACAGCGGTTCTTTCGGCGGATTGTCTTCTCCAATTTCTAATTACAGCGCAATGATAGTTGCCGACATTAACATCCATAGCAACACTGGCACCACTCAGGAATTACCCGCAAATTTCAACAGTTTTATTTACGTGTTGGAAGGAACCGTAACAGTGGGAGAGGACGGACAAACGTTGCAAAAAGGTGAAGTTGGTTGGCTTGATAGATCAGGGGAAGTTGCGCAAAGTAAGTTGACATTATCTGCCGGAATCCGCGGGTCGCGTTTTGTTCTTTACGCTGGCCTACCAACGGGCGACAGCATTGTGTCACACGGGCCATTTATTGCCGACAGTTCAGAACACATCATGCAACTGTACAAAGAGTATCGCCAGGGAAGGATGATTCATATTAATGATGTTCCGCAAGAGCAACGAATCGTACTTTAATATTTCACCGTGAGCCCAAAAGATTTTATCCCGATTATTTTTGACATGTTTGTCGGGCGATGCTTACTGTGGCCACCGGCAGTTATTGAGCGTTCTTGATATAATTGGGCGATTCACACTCCTCCCAGTACTCGACAATTTTTACCATTACCCTTTTCAGCCTGTCATAGTCATTTGGCTTGATAAAAAACCCCTGAATTGACCTTGAATAAGCATCAATCACATTTTTTTGTTCTGCACTTGTAGAAAAAAAGAGGTAAGGGATGGACTTTAATCTCAAATCTTCATTATTGATAATTTTCTCCCGCAATTCCATCCCGTTTAATTTGGGCATATTGATATCAGAAAGAACCAGAAATGGTTCAACGTCTGTTTCGGTGAGATACTCCAAAGCTGTTACCCCATCTCCAAAGAAAACAAGTTCGTGGTCGTAATTGAGTTCTTTAAAAATCTCTGTGAGCATTTCCTGGTCGTCAATGTCATCTTCGATTATGATAATGGGTCCAGCTTTGTTCATTTGTATTTTTTTTATTTTATAGGTCAATCATGACAACTCAAAAGTCATTCGAGACGAATCTTTTCATCGAGACACAAATCCAAAGGTAAAAATAAAAGATAGTGATTGGAATCATTATAAATTGGATTAGACGAAGCTGCGGAAAAGAACGGTTTAAATTGTCAAATAATGAACTCTGATCCTCTAATTTGTTCCCCCCGTTTCCTGGTGGACATGGACTGCGAACACAGATGCCGCGGAATATCGGTACCAGCATAAAAAAAAGAAAAGGATCCACGAGGGATCCTTTTCTCAAAAGTATTGAACAACTTATTGTTTAACGACCTGTTGTTTGTGATTCACTGTTTCGCCGCGAACTTCTAATGTATAGTTACCCGCTGCAAATT
>JACMLR010000358.1 GCA_014379515.1 Chitinophagaceae bacterium | reverse complement strand
CCGGATGTTCAATTCCTGGAAGGAAATATTGGTGTAGCAAAGTTTCCACTGGCAACGACTGAAACTTTCAAAGACCGCGGCGGTAAACTGATATCGCAAACGGAATGGCATACCGTAGTTCTCTGGAGAGGATTAGCCGAACTTGCCCAAAAATATCTTCACAAGGGCAGCCTCGTTTATATCGAAGGGCGATTGCGCACACGGTCCTGGGAAGATAAAGAAGGCAACAAAAAGTTTGCGACAGAAGTGGTGGGAGATAACCTCATCATGCTTGATAAAAGGACCGACGGTGGCGGTAGTCATCCTCCCCATCACACCAACACATCAACCGACAACATAGAAGGTTTTCATAGCCAGGAAATTCCGCCCATGGGAGATACCTCTCAAGACTTGCCTTTTTAGAATCGCAAGTGTTACTTTTGCACCTGATCACATTTAGGCAGGCCGAATGACCTGCCTTTATGATTAACGACTGCTCAACCCGTCGTTGATGTTTTTTAAAACCAAACTTTCTATTTTGGATAACGCCGTCAGTCACTTTTTTCTTCAATCATCCTTTGCTCCTATTCTCCTGGCCACCGGCTTTCAGGCAACTGCTACTATTCTTGCATTGTTTGTATTGCTGCTTCTAATTCTTTCTTTTTTCATTTCAGGAGCGCAGATCGCATTCTTCTCCCTGAATTATCGCGATATAAATACCCTAAAAACAAAACAAGATTCCGGATGGAAACGTATTGCGACTTTACTTGAAGAACCAAAACTTCTGCAGGCTTCACTGTTAGTCGCTAACGCACTTGTAAATATCGCAATCATCATATTGTCGAACCTTTTAATCGACCAGGTATTACCTCTCAATAACACATCAATAAAAAATCCTGAGAACGTTCAGTTGCTCAAACTCGCTATTAAAGTCCCGGTTATAACCACTGCCATTCTTCTCTTCGGCGAAGTGCTTCCAAAAATCAGGGCAGCACATAATAATCTGCGCGCTGCATATGAAGCCTCTTATCTTGTTGAAGCGATTTTCCTTCTCTTTAAACGTGTCGGTGCATGGCTAATTAGTATCTCCGACCGAATCGAAAAATTTTTTGGCGGTGCCGCTTCAAGATCATTAACTCAACAGCAAATCGAACAGGAAATCAGGTCGACCGTTCACGAAGAGGAAGAACAACGCATACTCGCTGGTATCTATAAATTCAGACATATTATCGTCAAACAAATTATGCGCACCCGCTTAGACGTGAGTGGAATTGAATACGCATTATCCTTTGGTCAATTGAAGCAACGCATCGAAGAACTTCACTATTCACGGCTCGCAGTTTATCGGAATAGCCTGGACGATGTTGCGGGAATGATACACACTAAAGACATGCTGCCTTACCTCAATGAACCAGATGATTTCGATTGGCATTCCGTGATTCGTCAACCGTACTTTGTACACGAACAAAAATATATCGAAGATCTTTTGAAGGAATTTCAAACCCGAAGAATTCACTTCGCGGTTGTTGTTGATGAATTTGGAGGAACCAGCGGTATCGTAACCATGGAAGATATTCTCGAAGAAATTGTTGGTGATATAAGAGACGAATTCGATGAGGATGAGACAGGCAGTAAAAAGCTCGATGACGGCACCTATCAACTGGAAGGGAAAATGATGATTCATGATGCATGTGCAATGATGGGTTTGCAGGATGATACGTTTGATGAAGTAAAAGGTGACAGTGATTCCATTGCTGGTCTTATGCTTGAAGTGGCTGGTGAAATTCCGGCAATAGGCGATGTTTTGACAGTCGGTGACTTTGTATTCACTATATTAGAAGTTGACCGCAATCGAATCCAACGTGTTAATGTGGCTATTCAAACCCAGGCAAATTGATGTTCCCGAATCGAAAAATTAATAGGCGGTTTTTTGCTTTCCTGATTTTTATCAGCAGCTTTTTCCTCGCCTGTAACAGTGACTATACCCTAAAACGTAAGGGCTACTACCAGATCGATTTTCCTGAAAGAAAGTATACAACCTTCGAGCAGCAGGGATTTCCCTACACTTTCGAATACCCGGTTTATGCGACCGTTCTACGCGACAGTTCGCTTTTTGAAGATAACGACACTCCGTTTTGGGTGAATATCGATTTTCCACAATTCAGCGGTAAAATCTATATCAGTTACAAAAAAGTTGGCCCCACCGATTTTGACAAGTTGGTCAACGATGCATTCACGATGACCTATAAGCATACTGCAAAGGCAACCGAAATCCAGGATTCATTAATGAAAACGGATGGGGGCCTGACAGGTGTGTGGTTTAATATCGGTGGCAATGCTGCGACAGCGAAACAGTTTTTCGTAACAGATAGCGTCAACCACTTTCTCCGGGGGGCACTTTATTTTGATACAACACCAAACGAAGATTCACTTGCCATTGTAAACAATTTCCTTCAGGAGGACATGAAACACCTGATTAATAGCTTGCGGTGGAAATGATAATTTCTCTGGTACGACTAACCCGTAATCGGTAATTTCGAGATTAAATTTCAAAAAACGTGATAGCGATAGATAATGTGCTGGTGAGTGATGATATCGTCAACAAGCAATTCGTTTGTGATCTCAACAAATGCAAAGGCGGTTGTTGTGAAGATGGCGATGCCGGTGCTCCACTCGATCCAACAGAACTTGACCTGGTAGTAGAACTTTACGAGAAAGTAAAACCCTATCTCCCTGCAGAATCAATCCTGGAGATTGAACGCAAAGGGAAGTATGTTTATCATAAAGAGTTCGGTTGGGTTACACCGACCCTCGGGAACGATCACGAAATTTGCGTTTATGGCAAGCGTGACGAAAAAGGGATTATCAAATGCGCGTTTGAACAAGCTTATTCCGACGGTGTAATTACCTGGAAGAAACCAATCAGCTGTCATCTTTATCCAATCATTCAAAAAAAAGGAAAGAGCAGTAATTACGATCGGTTGAATTATGAACCACGTGAAAAATTGTGTAACCCTGCTTGTGGACTTGGAAAAAAATTAAAGGTGCCGGTTTATCAGTTTTTGAAAGAACCGATAACCCGGGCATATGGCGATCATTTTTACAATGCGCTCGAAAAGGCCGCAGCATTAGCAGCAAAAGGCTAATTGAACAAACATTTCGATCAAGTTATTTAGACTAGTTATCTATGAGCGAAACAGCTTCATCCTTTAAAGCTAAAAGCACAATAAAATCTGCCGACCTCGAACATCGGCGGACTGTAAACTTCAATATTAATAAGTATAACGCAACCGTTCCTCTTGGCAAAACTCAATTTGCGGATATCCATCTCGCGCGCGAGAAAGCAAAAAATTTAAAGTGGCGCGCAATCGAAATGCTCGATAAATATCTTGAAGACTTTGAATCGAACTTTGTTCGCCGCGGAGGAAAGGTAGTATGGGCAGAAAATGCAGATCAGGCTCTCGAAGAGATTTTAAAAATCTGCAAAGAAAAAAAATGCAAATCGATTGTCAAAAGCAAGAGTATGGTCACGGAAGAAATTCATTTGAACCATTTTCTTGAAAAAAACAATATTGAAAGTGTCGAAACAGATCTCGGCGAATATATTCAGCAACTTGATGGCGAACCTCCGTATCATATTGTAACACCTGCAATGCATAAAAGCAAAGAAGATGTTGCTAAGCTGTTTTATGAAAAGCTTCATACCCTTCCAAATCTTACCCCAGAGCAACTTACGCTCGTTGCGCGGGAAAAACTCCGTGACAAATATGTTCAGGCAGAGATTGGAATTACAGGAGCGAATTTTATAATCGCTGATACGGGAAGCATTGCTGTAACCGAGAATGAGGGTAATGCCAGGCTTAGTAGTGCCTTTCCAAAAACACATATCGTTATCACGGGTATAGAGAAAGTTATTCCATCAATTACAGATCTGGGTCTTTTTTGGCCTCTATTGGCGACATATGGTACCGGGCAAAAGCTGACTGTTTACAATACCATAATCAGTGGGCCGCGACAAGCAGGTGAAAGTGATGGACCTGATGAAATGATTGTGGTGTTGCTTGATAACGGACGAACAAACATTCTTGCAAATGAGAAAGCTCGTGAAAGCCTTTACTGTATTCGTTGTGGCGCGTGCTTGAATGCTTGCCCCGTCTACAAAAATATCGGGGGACATGCTTACGAAGCCACATATAGCGGTCCTATTGGATCGGTGATAACGCCCCATTTGAAAGATATGGGTGAATGGAAACACCTCAGCTACGCGTCATCGTTATGTGGCAATTGCACAGAGGTATGCGCAGTAAAAATCAATTTGCACGAGTTATTGCTGGAAAACCGAAAAGAAGCGGTAGAAAGTGGCAGTGCTACATGGAGTGAAAAAATGGCCTGGAAGGTTTGGAAACAAGCTAGCTTGCGTCGCGGCTGGATGAACATGGGAAGCGGCAAGCTGAAAAATCAAGTGGTCAACAAAATGTTTAAAGGCTGGTCGCAGCACCGTTCCGATATTGAATTTTCACCCAAAACATTTAACCAGATGTGGAAGGAGAAACACCCGGGGAACTAATTCAAGCAGCCAGATAAAATCAATCAACCACCAGATCGTCTACCTAAACCCATGTTATTCTACAGCGATACTATAAGTCCGCGCTTACGTTATATCGTTGAGTTCTTCAGCGCGGAACTATTTGATGAGCCAGTTGAGTTAACATCGGATGAGGAATTGTTCCGACAATCTTCCGGGCCGCGAATCAATTATTCAAAACACGATTTTTCTGAAAAAGAATTCTTCGTCTCCAGTACTTCATTATTGTTTGAGAAAGATATCCGGCAACAAACAACCGACTGTTTTGAAGTGAATTTTCACAAAGCGTTTTTCGCAACGCGTGGTGATTTTCCTTTCGACATTTTCGCAGCAAGTTTTTATCTTATCAGTAGATATGAGGAATACCTCCCCCATGAACTTGACGAATTCGGTCGATACGCTCACACCAATTCTCTTGCCTTTCGCGAAGGGTTTTTGAATCAGCCATTAGTGAATATTTGGTTAGCAGATTTTAAGAAAGCACTTCTTCGTAAGTTTCCAGAGCTCATTTTTCGACATCGTCAGTTCACCTGTTTACTAACGTATGATGTTGACATCGCCTATTCATATCGTAACAAGGGTTTTCGCAGAAATGCAGCGGGTTTCGTTCGCTCAGGGTTGAAAGGAAATTGGAGCGAGATTCTTCAACGAATGCGCGTTTTAAGAGGAAAAGAAAAGGATCCTTACGATTGCTTCGAATGGCTCGATGCCCTGCATTTGTATTGTCGAATCAAACCTTACTACTTTTTTCTGGTTGCAAAAAAGCGCGGCACTTATGATAAAAATATTTCCACACGGAGGAAGGCTTTTAGGGAGATGATTGAATACTATGCAAAGCAATATAAAATTGGACTGCACTCATCATGGCAAAGTAATAATGATCCCAGATTATTGAAAGAGGAGAAAGAGTGGCTTGAAGTTGTAACTGAAACATCGATCGCAGAAAGCCGGCAACACTATTTAAAATTCAATGTAGAAAAAACCTTCGCTGTGCTGCAGAATTGTGGGATCGAGAAAGAGTTTTCAATGGGGTATGGCACTACAAACGGATTTCGGGCTTCAATTTGTTCGTCCTATCTATGGTATGATTTAAAACAGGAACAATCAACCGACCTGGTAATCTATCCTTTTTGCTTTATGGATGCTAACGCAATTTTTGAACAGAAATTAACGCCGAGTCAAGGCTATGATGAACTTATACATTACTATGAACTCGTAAAAAAATACAACGGTATTTTCATTTCGATATGGCACAATCATCTTCTCACTTCTGAGGCGGCATTTGCTGGTTGGCGCGAGGCCTTTGAACTGTTTATGAAAGAAACTGTTTATTGGGACGCGTACTATGATAAAGGCTGATCAACATCTTCCACCTTCTTTGTTATTGATTTACGGTATACCTGGTTGACAATATAAACTCCAACCAGCGTGATTAATCCCCCGGTAGCTATGTATACCGTTAGTTTCTCATCAAAAATTAATGATCCAAGAATAACCGCAACTATTGGATTGATGTAGGCATAAATAGACGCCTGTTCTGTTGGCAAATGTTGAAGTGCGTACAGGTAAGCTACAAATGATATGACTGACCCGAACACTGCCAGGTATCCAATTGCCGCCCAGCTTTGCCACGGAATTGCTTTCATTGGAACAACGTTTCCGGTAGTTGCGGCAATAACGTAGAGAACAAATCCTGATAACATCATTTGCAAGCCAAGGCTGAAATATGGATTGAACGATCCTGCTTGTTCTTTTGTATACAACGTCCCAAAAGCCCACGACCATGTTGCAGTAATTGATAAAAATATTCCGAATGTGAAATCGGGATTCACGAAATCATGCAAATGTTCAAAGAAAATCACGCAGATTCCAGCGAAGCCCAATACAATTCCAAGAATTGCTTTTCTTGGCATTTTTTGCGATCTGAAAAGACCGATGATCACCAGCCAAAGGGGAAAGATCGCACCGATTATGGATCCAAGGCCAGCTGAAATATATTTGACACCCCAGGTCGACAAGCCATTACTCAACATGAAATTCAGAAAGCTTAAAATAAGGATCGGCCACCACTCTTTTTTGGTCGGCCAGATTCGCCCCTTACTCATGAAATATAAAACATATGCAGTTCCGCCAATGAACTGACGAAGACCAGCCAGCTGCAACGGTGGCATATGGCGTACACCTTCCTTCGATGCAAGCCATGTTGTACCCCAAAAAAAGCAAACCATAGCCAATGCGAACAACGCCTTTGCTTTTGTTCCCTTGCGTCGAATGCTCAAAGGATTAAAAACATTCAGCTTTTTGAGCGTGTCGCCGGTTTGCGATAATGGTTTACGAAAATCGAAATGTCGCAAAATTCTTCGTTTACAGTGAGGTTGTAAAGGTACAAATCGATTTGTCGGTTAAGACCCGAACAATAAGTATTCTATCAGTTGGTAATTTCTATTGAGCTATCAGGCAACTTCTGATAATCATCTTTGAATGCGTACCAACCGAAGATCATTAAACCAATTGCAATGGGAGTAAAGATGGAAATAATGATTATCCAGATAATAGGGTTATTGATATCCTTTTTACCATTTGAATCGATATAGGTGATCGCGCCGAGGACAAGTGTGATAATTACCAACGGAGCGACAACCATCCAAACAAGACCGAGTATTTTTTTCAAGTTGTTCATTGATTAGTCATTTACGTTTTTATCGATCTTGTTGTTTAAGTACACTGCGCCAATAATAAAGCACAACGCGGCAACTCCGATGGGATACCACAATCCCACAAGCGGGTCGGCTGGGAAAGTTGTAGATAGCAGCAAGCCGATAAACGGAACAAGTCCACCGAAAACTCCGTTACCAATGTGATATGGGAGGCTCATTGACGTGTAGCGGATCTTCGTAGGAAATAACTCAACGAGGAAAGCTGCAATCGGCCCATAAACCATTGTTACCAGCACAATCATTATCCAAACCAGAAAAATAAATTTGAAATAGGTAGCTGGGTTAACTTTTTTATTGATGATGATAACGGCTGCTTCGTTTGAACTGATACGCGAAACAATGTTTGTACCGGAGCGTGCAGTATCAGTGGTCACTCTTGTAAATTCTGATCCATCTTCCGTTTTATATCGGGCAGATGTTGTGACTACGGAATCTCCCTGATGAAAACTAAGTGATGCATTTTCATTCACGAATTGCATTTTCTTTGTCTGAACCCAATTTTTACTATTTGTATCACTGAGGAATTCAGAAAATATCGGGCGATATAAAAATACTCCCGCGAGCATTCCGGCAAGCATGATCCATTTCCTGCCAACTTTATCGCTTAGCCAACCGAATACAAGGAAGAACGGTGTTCCAAAAGCGATTGCCCACAACATGATCGTACGGCTCTGTTCAAAGTCAAGACTGCATTTTGTTTCCAAAAAACTTTGCGCATAAAACTGACCGGTGTACCAAATAACTCCTTGCCCCATTACAGCACCAAAGAGTGCCAATAGAACCATTTTGAAATTGGATCGGTTTCGAAAACTATCCCGCAAAGGATTTTTTGATGTTTTTCCTTCACTTTTTAATTTTAGAAACAAGGGCGATTCTTCCATCTTCAATCTTATATAGATCGAAACAATTACAAGCAGAATCGAAATCCAAAAAGGATATCGCCATCCGCCCCACTCATCATTGAAAGCGGCATCTGTCATGTTTTGTTTTACGAGAAGGATTATTCCTAACGCCACGAAGAGACCGAGCGTCGCTGTTGTTTGAATCCAACTTGTATAATAACCCCTTCGTCCGGGTGGTGCATGTTCCGCAACATAGGTTGCCGCGCCGCCGTATTCGCCGCCAAGTGCTAATCCCTGGAGTAAACGTAATAAGAGAACAAGTAAAGGCGCTGCGATTCCAATCGTTTTATAACCGGGAACACATCCAATCAGAAATGTCGATCCGCCCATTAGCACAAGCGTGAGCAGGAACGTGTATTTCCGACCGATTAGATCACCCAGCCGCCCAAACACCAAAGCGCCGAATGGGCGAACAATAAAACCTGCAGCAAAAATTGCTAGCGTGCTGAGCAGTGCTGCAGTTGAATTTGTTTCAGGAAAAAATTGAGTGCTAATTGTTTTTGCTAACATCCCAAAAATGTAGAAGTCGTACCATTCAATCAACGTACCTACCGAAGATGCGGTAATAACTTTCCATATACCGGAAGGTTGCGAAGAATTTGCCATGATGAGTTAGCTGGTTAAAACGTTGAATGTGTAATTTACAAAAGACCGATACATGAATCAGCTGTTATCTGTATTTTTATTCTTCCTCAAAAATTAATCACTGACATGTCGTATCCATTTCAAATCGCATCGTTTGACGAATATGAAAAAGCATACAAAGCCAGTATCGAGCAACCGGAGAAGTTTTGGGCTGATGTTGCTGATACATTTTCCTGGCGTAAGCGATGGGACGAAGTATTGGAATGGAATTTTCGCGAACCTAAAGTAGAATGGTTCAAAGGCGGCAAATTGAATATCACTGAGAATTGTCTTGACCGACATCTTGAATCTTCTGCAGATACTCCTGCCATCATTTGGGAACCGAACGATCCGACGCAAAAATCCAGAACGCTTACTTATCGCGAACTACATTTTAAAGTAGTTCAATTTGCAAACGTACTTCGCAACAACGGTATTAGTAAAGGCGATCGCGTCTGCATTTACATGGGCATGGTTCCTGAACTTGCAATTGCAGTTTTGGCCTGCGCGCGAATTGGTGCAATTCATTCTGTAGTGTTTGGTGGATTTAGTGCGCAAAGTATTGCCGATAGATTACAGGATGCTTCTGCAAATTATATCATCACTTGCGATGGTGCTTATCGCGGCAACAAAGAAATTCCTTTAAAGTCAGTAATTGACGATGCACTGGTTCAGTGTGAGTTTGTAGAAAAAGTTATCGTTTTGAACCGAACCCGGACTCCTGTTTCAATGATTCGTGGTCGGGATGTTTGGTGGGATGAAGAAGTTCAGAAAGTAGATTCAACCGGTAATCCGGATCTACCAGCAGTTGAAATGGATGCTGAAGACCCGCTATTCATTCTTTATACGTCGGGTTCTACAGGCAAACCAAAAGGCGTGGTACACACTGTTGCCGGTTATATGGTTTGGACCACATACACTTTCGTTAACGTGTTTCAATATAAACGTGGTGAGATCCATTTTTGTACGGCGGATATTGGTTGGATTACCGGGCATAGCTATATTATTTATGGTCCACTATGCGCTGGCGCAACGTCACTAATGTTTGAAGGCATTCCAACATGGCCGGACGCAGGCCGGTTCTGGGATATCATCGACAAACACACTGTCAACATACTCTATACTGCACCAACTGCTATCAGGAGCCTAATGGGTTTTGGTCTCGATCCACTGAAAGGCAAAAAGCTCGATTCGCTTCGTGTACTTGGTACCGTTGGTGAACCAATTAATGAAGAAGCCTGGCATTGGTACAACGAAAATATTGGCAAGTCGAGATGCCCAATTGTAGATACCTGGTGGCAAACCGAAACCGCAGGCTGTCTGATCTCGAATCTTGCAGGCATCACGCCGTCAAAACCTGGTTGGGCAACATTACCGTTGCCTGGTGTTATCCCAAAAATTGTTGATGAAAAGGGTGACGAAGTCGTTGTTGCTGAAGACGGATTCATAAAAGGCAATCTATGTTTAACCGCACCCTGGCCTGGCATTTTACGCACTACTTATGGCGACCATGAACGTTGCCGCACAAATTATTTTGCTGCATACCCGAATTTATATTTTACCGGTGATGGATGCCTGAAAGATAGCAATGGATTCTATCGTATCACTGGTCGTGTAGACGATGTATTGAATGTGAGTGGTCATCGCATCGGAACTGCTGAAGTTGAAAATGCAATCAACATGCATACGGGAGTTGTTGAAAGTGCAGTTGTCGGTTACCCGCATGATATAAAAGGCCAGGGCATCTATGGATTCGTGATTTATAATGGGCTGGAGAAGGATATGGAGTTGATCAGGAAAGATATAACGCTCACAGTTACTCGAATCATTGGTCCCATTGCCAAACCCGATAAAATCCAGTTTGTCAGCGGGCTACCAAAAACGAGGAGTGGTAAAATCATGCGTCGAATTCTCCGCAAGATTGCGGAAGGTGAAACAAAAAATCTCGGCGATACAAGTACGTTGCTTGATCCCGGTATAGTGGAAGAGATCAAGAACGGTCGGGTATAAAAAACAAAACCCCGCCGGCTGGAGGTGGCGGGGTCTAATCAATGTCGTCCTTCGCTTCAGCCGCAGTTAAATGCTACCACATTTTGCGACAACGAGGATCAGCACACTCATAATAACTATACGGATAAACATACAAGCTGGTTGGGTTCTACTGTTTTGGTTGACAGCTTTTGTAAATCCAAATAAACAGAGAAAATAAATAAATACTGGTCGTATTCCCGCAGGTTGAGCGGAATTTATCAGTGAAGTTCATTAATGAGGAGGGAGATATTATCGCCTGATAGTAATCTTTGTTCCAACAGGAACGAATGAACCTATTTCGTCAAGGTCTTCGTTTTTCAATGCAATACATCCTTGCGTCCAGTTTGTGAAATCATCAACTACGATATTATCATTTGGCCAGGTTCCATGGATTGCAATCCCACCGCCAATTTTCGCGCTCTTTGGAATTTTGCCTGATGCTTTTCGATCGTTGAATTTTATCCAACTGTCTTTATTAGGATAATCCAGCATGAACATTTTATGCCATTTTTCATGCGGTCTTTTAGAAATGATTTTGAATGTGCCTTCAGGTGTCTTCTTATCACCTTCCATTAATTTATCGCTAAGATCTTTGTTACCAAATACAACTGGGTAGGTAGCGTACCATCCCTCTTCATCGTAAACCTGCAATTCATAATCAGACTTATCGATGATGATATAAACTACTCCGACAGGTTCAAGCGTTCGCTGATTCCTCTTTGCAACACGGTTTTCAATCCCGCGAAAAGAAAAAGAGGCAAGAACAATTAAAAATGATAGGACGGTGAGAATTTTCGTTTTCATACAACCTGCTTTTGGGTAGACACCTGCAATAATTTCAAATTTAGGAGTTATGATTTTTTAATACAACAGCAAACTCTTTAATCATCACCTTAAGCACTCAATTTATTTTTTGTAAACGAACAATAATTCTGCCGTATTATAGTTGTGAATAAGTTTTAACAGCGTATTCAACAACATCTTTCCCACATTTTATTTCTTCTTCACATTCCCCGTATTTTTTCGCCGGACTTTTACCTTGTTTATGTCGATTTCCTGGCAGGTATGTTTTTGTTAACGAGATGAATTTTTCAATGCCATTGCTATTTTAATGAAATTGCAGTTTCAATCTTAACATTCGTATGAAATATCTTTTTTACGTTTTACCGATTCTTGCCGGAGTTGCTATGGCAGTTCAGTCAGGTATTAACGGCCAATTGCGTGCTTCATTAAATCATCCGATGCTTGCAGCATTTATCTCGTTTATAGGTGGAACTGTTGCACTTGCGATTCTGCTAGCGTTTTCTAAACAAATGCCATCCACGCAGGTAATAGGTTCTATCGACTGGTATAAATTCACCGGCGGCCTGTTAGGGGTGTTCGTGGTGTACATAGTATTATTATCTGTTCAGGAAATTGGCGCATCAAATATGTTTGTATTGATTGTCGCGGGGCAATTGTTGGCTGCAATGCTAATGGATCATTTTGCAGTTCTCGGAATGCGCGAGAATCCTATTTCAACTCAAAAGCTGGTGGGCATTTTACTTGTTATTGGAGGTGCTTACCTTGTTAATAAAAAATAAACCGGCTTCCAAAAGGAAGCCGGTGAATTCTTAACACGATCGAAATTGAAACCTTACGAATGTTATTATAAGTTGTTATCTGTTATTAGTTGCTAAAGCGAATACCTACGTTATACGGGGTTTGATCGAGTCCTTTTTCAAACATGCTTTTATTTGCAAGTGAACCATATAGTTTAATCGGTCCCAATTGAAGTTCACCTATATAAGAGATCTTCCACGGGCGGAGATCAAAATCATCCCACACTTTGTCTTTTCCATTTGCCTGACTCTTTGTTTTCTGACGGCTGCTGTAAAGATATCCCGCACTCATCCCTGCACTGAAACCAAATCCATGACGACGATTAGGAGTAAAGTTGAAATTGAGCATCATTGGAACGGTCAGGTAATCAGCTGCCAGTTTATTTTTTGAATACCCTGTAGATGGATCAAGAACAACTTTTGTCGGTTGTGTTTGATAGATGATGTTCTGATTGTATTGATAATGATAATTGTTCAATTCCACACCGAGACCATATTTCAGGTTAACAACATGTTTTACAACATTCAGTTCCTGCATGAATAGCCAGATGTTTACGTTGAGTGATTTATTCCGAAGTTTGAACCAATCTTTATTAGAGCCCGGAGCAAAGCCTGATATTGGGTCCTGCACAGCAGCTGACGAGTAATTGGTTTTGTCATCAAATCTGCTAACTCCAAGATCGAGTATAAACCAGTTGGTAGTGACATTTGATTTGCGTCTGTCGCGGCGGCGACTGGTGATTGTTACATCCTGATCTTTTTCTTTTGAATTACCATCACCACGTTTGATGATGATCATGTTGCCGACACGAATCGTGTCTTTTGAATCTGCTGTTGAATCTGTTTGGGCGAATCCGGTTAGGGCAAAACATATCCCTGTCAGGACCATTGCAATCCTTTTCATGTTGAACTTTTTAAACT
>JACMLR010000357.1 GCA_014379515.1 Chitinophagaceae bacterium | reverse complement strand
TTTTTCGGAGAATTGCGGACAAAAGCTATCAAGGTTTCAATAAAAGGTAATGAACTGACGGTTACAAATTATTTAGGACTGGGTACTACAACGGTTTACGACATAGGCCAATTTGATGGACTCGAGACTTCAATTTTACCTTCCGAGTACAGCAGTTACGAATATTTGTATTTGATGGAAAAGGGGAAAAAAACGGTCAAAATCTCTCAATTTTATCATAGCAACTATAAGAATTTGAAAGTTCGATTAATGAAGCAGACGCAAAATTTAGGTCATAAAGACTATAACCTCATACAGGAGATTAAAGAGATATTCATTTGAGCGAAGAATTTGCATGACAGGGTCGGGATTAACTAGATTTCCACCACCTATTCAATTTTCGTTACGTTGATCCGCATTTGAATTACCAACAAGGTTTGTATCTTCCCTGCCTATGCGAAGGTTAGAATCTAACCAAATTTTAATCTTGTCGGCTCCTGCTTTACTATTATGACATTTTCAAAAATTCTCAACTATTTTTTACGTCTTATTATCTTTTTGATACTTACTATTCTGACAGAGATAGGCGGAGTCATCTATATCGCCAATTTTGGAACGTACTCTTTTATCGACGCTCGAGTTACAAATAAATGGTATCGTCGGCTTTCTAAAGCGGGTTCTTTTGCTCTATTTTACTTGCTTACAACTTTTTTGATTGTCCCAAAACTTGCCGAGCCATTTGGTCGGGTCCAGCTTCCCATAAGATCGACCAATAATTTGCAGCCATTGACTTTTTTAACCTGCTTGCTAAATAGGAACTATGTAAATAAAGAATTGCGAGACGCAACTTTTGCCATTGCAAAAGAAATGAATAACCAATATCCCGGTACGGTATTAAACTACTTAGACGCAAATTTTCCCTTTATTAACGGATTTCCGTTAGCTCCTCATCTTAGTCATAACGATGGTAAAAAAATTGACCTGTCGTTTTGTTACACAGACAAAAGCACGTTGTTAGAAACCAATGAAGCTCCTTCACTGATTGGATACGGAATTTGTGAAGAGCCCTCTGAAACAGAAAATAATACTTCGCAACTGTGCGAAAAACAAGGTTACTGGCAGTATAGCTTTCTTAGAAACATTATGCCACAAAAAAGGAAAAAGGACTTTCTCTTTCACCCGAAAAAAACAAAGGCGCTTATCGAGCTATTTGCACGCGACTCCAGAATTGGTAAAATATTCATTGAACCCCATCTGAAATCGCGACTAAAGCTAACCAGCGGAAAAGTGAGATTCCATGGGTGTGAAGCGGTTCGTCATGACGACCACATCCATGTGCAACTATATTAAAAGCGGTCCTGCGCGAGGTTCCAGGTCCATCCGTTTCCGAGGCAAAAAGATCGTTTTCCAATCATCTTTTAATTTATCTTTCACGGTGGAAAACTGTAATTCAAGAATAGAAGGATAAGTCTGTGTTGAGGCAAAATTGTTGATCTGGAGTTTACGATTCGCTATTTAATAAATTAATGAATTGTTTATGGCAAAAAACAAAACCGCTGCAACAGAAATTAGTGTCACTGATTTCATAAACACTTATGTCGACAATGATGAAAAGAAAGCCGATAGTTTCCGGCTGATTGAATTAATGCGCGACTGGTCAGGATTCGAGCCTAAAATGTGGGGACCGACGATCGTCGGGTTCGGAAGCTATCATTATAAATATGCAAGCGGACACGAAGGTGATGCTCCTCTTATCGGATTTTCTCCCCGAAAACCTGCATTATCTTTATATGTGTTCACGCCAACAAAAGAAAATGAACATCTGTTAAAGGATTTAGGGAAATATAAAATAGCAAAGGCATGCATCTATGTAAAGAAACTGTCTGACATCAATCTTGATAGTTTGAAAAACCTATGCGCAGATTCAATTAAATATTTGAATGAACATCACGAATGTGCCTGCAGGGAAAAGTAAGGGCGACGGGAACTATCATATCTGTACTCATGTCTTTAAAACCAGTCTCGAATTATAAGAAGGCAAATAAGAAAACCTATGTCAATAACTCGTGAAGCTGAATTAATTGGAATGAAAAAGGCAAGCGAAGCTGTCGCCTTGACCTTGAAAGCGATGACCAACTACGCGCAACCCGGAATGACTACAAAGCAGTTAGACAGTTATGGCGCAAAAATTCTATCCGGTTTTGGGGCGAAATCAGCACCAAAAATTTCCTATGGCTTTCCCGGATGGACTTGCATCAGCCTGAACCAGGAATTCTGTCACGGCATTCCTTCGAATAGTAGGATATTAAAGGAAGGCGATTTAATTAATATCGATGTGTCTGCTGAGCTTGAAGGGTTTTGGTCGGACAATGGCAACTCGTTTGTTCTTGGCGAAGATATTCATCAACACCAAAAGCTGATCGAGACTTCAAGACAGATTTTGTATAAAGCAATCAATAACATCAAAGGGGGCGTTCGCATTTCAGACATCGGGCATTTGATCGAAACGGAAGCTAAAAAAGGTGGTTACAAGGTGATTAAGGATTTAACGGGACACGGGATAGGGAGAAGCCTTCACGAAGAACCTCGCGAAATAGCGAACTACAGGGATCGTTCGAATCTGACGAGATTTAAAAAAAACTCGGTCGTTGCCATCGAAACATTTATTTCAACAATCTCAACTTATACTGAAACACTTAATGACGGCTGGACACTGGTCGGGACCAAAGGTGGCTTCATGGCACAACACGAACACACAATCGTGGTTACTGACAGTACACCAATCATCCTGACGGAGATGAACGAAATTTGGAATTAGTAAAAATAAGTACGTCCAAAACTCCTCCTCTGTAGATAGCACGATATCATCGAATACCAATAATTTCAATAAAGTGAAGGTGGATTTCGTCACGAGTTCTCCTCAACCGAACGCCTTTGCACCGCCGAATATTCTTTGTACTTTAGGTTTGCTGGAAGTCGCGGAACCGTGAAGGTGCACCAAAACAACTATGAGAATATCATTTATTATATTTTCGATTTTGATGTTGATGACTTCTCGTGATCACGTAAAAGGAGTTGTTGCTGCAAGCAATTATGGTCAGTCAATGATTGACAGCTTACAACCGGGGCAAGCATTCGCCATTAATGTAAAATCAGTCGGTTGTTTTCATCAAAGTCAACTTCGCTTAGTTATAGAAAGAAAAGTACAAGGCTACTATGCTGATTTCAAAATGGAAGGAAATATTGAAGGACAAAAGGTTAAGCGGAGTTATAAACCCATCCAATTAAATCACGCGAAATTAGACTCGATTCGTGAATTTGAACGCCAACTGAAGGAGGTTTCCAGCCAAACTAATTACTGCACGACCGTCGACACTTACGCCTTATCTTTCGGCAGCGTCAAAAAAATTTATACAACGGACAAATGTGAGTGGCCCGGAATTGGTAAATTGACTGACGTGCTATTTGAGCAATGAACGTAATACAATCTTCGATTCTTTAATTTACAGAAAGTGACTTAACACATATTCAGACGATATGAATAATACAAGAGTATTTAAAATGTCATTTGCGGGAGTCTATCCGCACTATATTCTGAAAGCGGAGAAGAAAGGTCGTACCAAGGAAGAACTTGATACGATCATCTGCTGGCTTACCGGATACAGTCTAAAACAATTGCAACAACAGATTGATACAAAAGTCAGTTTTGAGACCTTCTTCGAGCAGGCCCCGGAACTCAATCCGAACGTGTCGAAAATTACAGGTGTTATCTGTGGCTACCGGGTTGAAGACATAGAGGATAAACTGATGCAAAAAATCCGGTTCTTAGATAAGTTGGTGGATGAATTGGCGAAAGGAAAGAAGATGGAAAAAATTTTGCGGACTTAAGTTGGATTATAATCGTTCTCTTTTGATTTTTTCATTCATCTGCCAATAAAAAGCACTCATCGAACTTTGCCCACACAATTAGACAAGCAAAAAGATAGTTGGATATTATCACCGGTTCTTGGAGCAATTCTTTTTTTGGTTCTTTATTTAGTGGCGACTTTTCTTTACCCGGGCGGTTCCCAGGCGAACATTAATTCTATCGGGTTTAGTTGGAAACACAATTACTGGTGCAACCTGCTCAACGAGATCGCAATTAATGGACAACCCAATCCCGCCAGGCCAGTTGCAATGACAGCAATGATAATACTTTGTGCGACTCTTACCCTATTCTGGTATTTCCTCCCACGATATTTTACGATCGCAAAATTCGGCAAGCTTGTGATTCAAATTTCAAGTGTACTAACTGCAGTGGTTGGAATGCTTTTTTTTACAAGGATTGATCATGATGTGGTGACAAATCTTGTCTCGTTTTTTGGACTGATTGCAACTGTTGCGACCATCATTGCACTTTACAAAAGCAAATGGTATGGGCTTTTTTCGTTTGGCCTTTTCAATGTGCTTCTTGTCGCGCTGAACAATTTCTTCTATTACGGTCAGGATCTTATTGTGTATTTGCCGGTGATTCAGAAGATCAGTTTTGGTAGCTTTTTAATTTGGATTTGTAGTATCCAAATTAGTTTGTACAAAAAGGGAAGAGATACTGCATGAAGCGAGGATGTGCGTTATGGCACAGCGTCAGGTCTTGCAAATCGAATTG
>JACMLR010000356.1 GCA_014379515.1 Chitinophagaceae bacterium | reverse complement strand
TTTGTATATTTAATTCGTAAGAACTTATCACGCCCCTTCAGGGCTGTATTCGCGGGGGGGCATCTTACACGATGGGCTGGCGCCCATCGCTATTATATTTCGTCCTTCCAGGACTTAAAGCAGACGTATGAGAAGGAGAGTCCAAAAAATCAACGTAAGCCGCACACAAGAATTCGCACATTAGCCATTCGCAATTCGCACATGCTGCAATCCCGAATTTTCACATTTCGCACATTTAGCATATTTCGCACATTACGCATTTGTATTCATTCGCCTCATCCGTGTATTATCCGCGAGAATTCGCGTTCTCCCTGCCGCACACAGCGCTCCGTGCATAAACCCGACGCGGCGCTCCTTAGCATTTGTACATTTAATTCGTAAGAACTTATCACGCCCCTTCAGGGCTCTGTTTCGCGGGGGAGCATCTTACGATGGGCTGGCGCCCATCGCTATTATATTTCGTCCTTCTAGGACTTAAGGCAGGCGCATGCGAAGGAAAATACAAAAATCAACGTAACCCGCACACAAGAATTCGCACATCCGCAAATTCGCAATTCGCACATGCTCCACCAACTCTCATAAGGCAAATTACTGCACCGCTCTCTTCACTCCATCCGAAGATTTAATAAAATACAATTTCTTATTTTCAAAATAATCGGTCGTGCGGGTTTGTTTGTTCAGCACGGGCTGAATATCGATTTCCCCAAAAATGGTATTCTTATGCGAAGCGAAGGTAGTGCTGAGGCTGTCACCTGGCAGTGTAAGCAGGTGGCTGAATAAATAGACCGTTTCGAAACCCCGGTAAACCATTTCACCAACCGTCGAGAAATATTTTGTTTTGTACAGGCTCTGTAACTCCCAAACCAATTTGTTATCGGGAGCGTGAAAATGGGGGCTCGAATAAATTATTTCAATTCCACGGTAAGCGCTTTTTGAAAAATCTACTTCATCCCATGTGGGCATTCCGAGCACTGTTGTTTTGTATGATTTACTTAGTGAAGCAAGTTGGCGGGTAAGCGTCAATCCGAAATTGCCATCCAATGTACCAGCAATGCAAAGAGTGTTTTTGTTGCTATCAAGAAATTTTGCGAGCTGTTCTATTTCCAATGTGTCTTCCAGATTTACATAGCGGACTTTCAACGGCACGGAAGAAGAGTTTTTTTGCGCCTCTTCGAAATATTGTTTTATGCGGTCGTCGGTACTCGACTTCTTCTTGAAATATAAAATTGGAGAAAGTGCATAATTTTTCTGGACAAACTTATACATCCCGTTCAGATGGGTTATCAGTGTTGGATTCAGAACAATATAATTTGGATTATCCTTTACGTTCGCGTCATTCGGAAGATTAATATTTACAAATGGAATCTGTAAACTGGTAGCAGTTCGCGCAAGCAAGGCTGCTTCGTTTACGGTAACATGGCCAATAATCAAATCCATGCTGTCCCACTCGCTTCCCTCTAAAATCGTTTCAATTTTTTTTGGCGCCCGTGTATCATAGATATGCAGTTCAAGCGGAATGTTTTCTTTGTTCAATGAATCCATGGCCAATTGAATACCCTGGTAAAGGTCCAGTCCGGCATTGAAGTAACGGGGAAGTGTTTTGCCATGTTTATAAGCCCCATATGTATCGAAGGCGGAATCGAGATATAACGGAATGAAAACCGCGATATGTTGCTTGTTATCGGACGAATCGGTCTGCGCCGAGATGGGATTGGCAAAAGCTGGAATGATAATGGAAAGGCACAGTATGAATTTCAACAATTTCAATCGACGTAGGTTTTATGAATAATCTGAACTCGTTTTAGGAAGTTTCAGCGGTACAAAGACTCTTACTCCCATTCAATGGTTGCAGGGGGTTTGCTACTTATATCATAAACGACACGATTGATACCGCGGACATTATTGATGATCTCATTCGAAATATATGCCAAAAACTCATAAGGCAGGTGCGCCCAGTCGGCGGTCATTCCGTCTACACTTGTAACGGCACGCAGAGCAACTGTAAATTCATAGGTTCTTTCATCGCCCATAACACCCACACTTTTAACCGGTAAAAGTATAGCGCCGGCTTGCCAAACCTGGTCGTACAGTTTGTGATCTTTCAATCCTTTCACATAGCGATAGTCGGCTTCCTGTAAAAGGGCAACTTTTTCAGGAGTGATTTCGCCAAGGATGCGGATTGCTAAACCTGGACCCGGGAATGGATGTCGTTGTAATAACTCAGTGGGAATATTCAACTCTGCACCAACGCGACGTACTTCATCTTTAAATAAATACCGAAGTGGCTCTACTAATTCGAGATGCATGATATCGGGAAGACCGCCAACGTTGTGATGCGATTTTATTGTCACTGAAGGCCCGTGTACTGAAACACTTTCGATTACATCGGGATAGATAGTTCCCTGACCGAGCAATCCAATGCCGTCAACCGATTTTGCTTCGTGTTGAAAGACGTCGATAAATAGTCGACCAATCGTTTTTCGTTTTGCTTCGGGATCGGTTTTGCCAGCCAGTTCACGATAAAACATTTCTTTTGCGTCTACGCCGCGAACATTCAGTCCGATGGTACGGTATGTTTCCAGTACCTGCTCAAATTCATCTTTACGCAGTACGCCATTATCGACAAAAATTCCAAACAAGCGATCCCCAATAGCGCGATGAATAAGTGTTGCCGCAACGGTAGAATCAACTCCTCCACTTAAAGCCATGATCACTTTTCGATCGCCAATTTGTTTTTTGAGTGCATTGACGGTATCTGTTATAAAATGTGCGGGTGTCCAATCCTGTTTGCATCCGCAGATATTTACAAGAAAATTCTTGAGAATTTTTTTCCCTTCAACGCTATGATAAACTTCCGGATGGAACTGAACACAATATAAAGGTTTAGTGGCGCCATCCTTTTTAAAAGCAGCGTATGGAATATCATCCGTCGTTGCTAATATTTCAAAACCCTGGGGAAGTTGAAGAACGGAATCGCTATGGCTCATCCAAACCTGGCTTTGTTCGGTAACATCCATCAACAATTCATCGGAAATCTTTTTATGTAGGTAAGCACGGCCGTATTCGCGTTTGTTACTTTTCGCTACTTCACCACCGTATTGTTTTGCGATCATCTGAGCGCCATAACACACTCCCAATACCGGAACTTTGTCGTTTATCGCGGCCACGTTCACCTCGGGTGCATTCGCTTCATTGACGCTAAAAGGGGAACCGGAGAGAATCACCCCTTTCAGGTTTGGATCAAATTCGATCGACTTATGATAAGGAGTTATTTCGCAGAAAACATTTGCTTCCCGGTCAGCGCGGGCGATTAACTGGGTTTACTGTCTGCCGAAATCAAGAATAAGTATCTTTTCCGTCATGGTGCTGCGAAGATAATTGGTTTGCCCTTATCCTCATAAGTCGCGAGCGTGGGTGTAGATGATTGGTTCGTAAAACAAAACGTCCGATTTGCTGAAGCTCGCGCCAGTTTCCAGCTTTTCATTATCTTGCCGCTCTCCAACTTCGACATGT
>JACMLR010000355.1 GCA_014379515.1 Chitinophagaceae bacterium | reverse complement strand
TGCCTCCTGCTGATGTTGCAAAGATGCTGAAGAGTATTGTTGGGTTTGAGATCGAAGTCAGTTCGATCGACCACGTTTTCAAACTGAGTCAGAATCGGGACGAGAAAAGTTATGATCACATCATTGACAAACTTGGATCGCAGGATCATGAGGCTAAAGCGATCGCAGAAGAAATGAAACTTCGTACGAAACAATTATTTAATACAGATCCAACGGCTTCTTGACTGTTCGCTTGTAATCTTGCAAGATGAAAAGAGCTGGCGAATACATTGAATTATTGATCGTGTTGGTAATTGTCATCGGTTGCCATGCCGTAAAAAACACGCAGGTGGTTATTCCAACATTCGATAAACATGGCCATCGCGGCGCGCGGGGTTTATTACCAGAAAATACAATTCCGGGAATGTTGAAGGCAATTGATCTTGGAGTAACAACACTCGAGATGGATGCAGTAATAACCGCCGACGGAAAACTCATTCTTTCCCACGAGCCTTTTTTTCATCATGATATTTCGTCAAAGCCAAATGGCGAACCGGTATCTGCAACAGAAGAGAAATCACTCAACATCTATAAAATGGATTTTGCTGCAACCCAGCAGTATGATGTTGGACTAAGAGGCAATCCTCGTTTTCTCCGACAGGAAAAAATAAAAGCCGTTAAGCCGTTGTTGAGCAATGTGATCAGTGAAGTAGAAAAATATGCACGCAACAAATATTCCCGTTCGCTATTTTATAGTATTGAAACGAAGTCAAATCCTGCAACAGATAATATCTATCATCCTGCACCGGAGGTGTATGTTGATCAATTGATGGCTGTTGTAATAAAGCAAAAGGTCGACAATCGAACAATTATCCAATCTTTTGATTTTCGAACACTCCAGGTGTTGCATCGAAAATATCCCGCAGTTCAAACATCCGCGTTGGTTGAACCGTTTGATAAAAGATCATTAAATGATCATATCATTTCGCTCGGTTTCACTCCATCAATTTATAGCCCGAATTACGTTCTCGTTACACCCGCACTTGTTGATTCCTGTCATGCTCGTGGCATGCGGATCATTCCCTGGACAGTAAACGATGCGGTCATGATCAGTAAGTTGAAACTAATGAAAGTGGATGGCATCATCAGCGATTACCCGGATCTGTTTGAGTGAAATGCATCATCGCTATCTTTACTTGAAATTTGGAAGATGATTGTTTCTCTTGAAGATAAAACGGCGCTCATTTGTGGAAGCACGCAGGGTATTGGTCTCGCTGTTGCAAAAGAACTCGCAACCCTTGGTGCTACTTGTTTGTTACTTGCAAGAAACGAACAGGCTTTGCAGGAAGTCATTCCGCAACTTCCGACTCCGAACCAGCAATTACACGAATATTTTGTGGCCGATTTCAGTCACACTGAGCAAGTAGAAAAAGCGATAGCAACAATTCTTGATACGCATACAGTTCATATCTTAATCAATAATACTGGCGGACCCAAAGCCGGGCCGATCATGGAAGCAAAATCCATTGATTTCTTAAATGCGTTTCAGCAACATTTGATCAATAATCACACGCTGGTTCAGGCAGTCGTTCCTGGAATGAAAGAAGCAGGATATGGGCGAATCATCAACATTCTTTCTACTTCAGTTAAAATTCCCATTAATAATTTGGGTGTATCCGGAACAATTCGAGCGGCAGTTGCTGTTTGGGCGAAGATCATGGCAAATGAACTTGGAGAATTCAACATTACGGTTAATAATATTTTGCCTGGCTCGACAGATACTGAACGATTGAAAAGCCTGAACGAAGCGAATGCAAAACGACGTGGTCTTCCACTTGAAGCAATCGAAAAAGAAATGATCAATTCGATTCCGGCAAAACGTTTGGGCGATGCAACGGAAACTGCGGCAGTTGTTGCATTCCTTGCTTCGGCTGCCGCATCCTACGTTAACGGAGTGAGCATTCCTGTTGACGGTGGAAAAACTGGTGCGCTATAAAATTGAAATATCATTTCCCTATATGCAGTCGACCGATTACGAATTACTCGATGCCGCTGATCCCCTTAAGGATTTTCGTGAACAGTTTATTATTCCGGTGATTAATGGAAAAGAACAGGTTTATTTTCTCGGGAATTCATTGGGCTTACAGCCGCGAACTGCATCCTGGGAAATATCGAATGTGCTCGATCAATGGGCGATGTATGGAGTGGAAGGTTTTTTTACGGGTGATAAACCCTGGCTCGAATTCCATGAGCAATTAAAGAGACCGCTTGCTTCAATTGTTGGAGCCTTCCCAGATGAAATATCCGTCATGAACCAGCTGACGGTTAATCTTCATTTGATGATGGTAACGTTTTATCGGCCAAATGGAAAGCGAAAAAAAATTATCTGCGAAGCAAAGGCCTTTCCGAGTGATCAATACATGTTTGAAACGCATTTAAAGTCGCTTGGGTTGGACCCAGAAGAAGTTGTGATCGAGGTTCATCCGCGTCGCGGAGAACAAACAATCCGAGATGAAGATATTTTCCAAACGATCGATCAGCATCGCGATGAAATTGCGCTTATTCTGTGGGGTGGATTAAATTATTACACCGGTCAGGCCTTTGATTTGAAGGCGGTCACAAAAGCTGGACATGATGCCGGCGCGATGGTTGGTTTTGATCTCGCACATGCAGCTGGCAATATTCCATTGCAATTGCACGACTGGAATGTCGATTTTGCCTGTTGGTGTAATTATAAATATTTGAATGCGGGTCCGGGTGCCGTTGGTGCTGTGTTTATTAATGAACAGCATCATCGTGATGAATCACTTCATCGATTCGCTGGGTGGTGGGGCTACGATCTGGCAACGCGATTTCAAATGGAAAAGGGTTTTAAGCCAATCCAATCTGCCGAAGGATGGCAATTGAGTACACCATCGATGTTGTTATATGCAACATTAAAAGCATCGCTGGATATTTTTGCGAATGCGGGAATAAAGCAGCTTCACGAAAAACGCAGGAAGCTGAATGCCTACCTGCATCAAACACTTCAACATGTAAATGCTTCGTTGGATGAACCAATCATCGAATTCATCACTCCAATAAATCAGTCGGAGCCAGGTTGCCAGGTTTCCTTATTCATGAAGAGCCGGGGCCGTGAAATTTATGATGGATTGATGCAGGCAGGTTTTATTGTTGACTGGCGTGAACCTTCTGTCATCAGGTTGGCGCCCGTTCCTTTATATAATACATTTGCGGAAATCGCAAAATTCGGTGAGCATCTTCAAACGCTGATAACAACACATTAAACAGGAGTTCATGACAAGACAGGAATTGATTGCGCAAATTCATTCAAAGCAAAGTTATCTGTGTGTTGGACTTGATTCGGACATCAGCAAGATTCCAACGCATTTACTTTCTCAACCCGACCCTGTATTCGAGTTTAATAAACAAATTATCGATGCTACGCGCGAATGCTGCGTCAGCTATAAGATCAATACAGCATTTTATGAATCAAATGGATTGAAAGGATGGGAGAGTATGGAAAAAACGGTGCGCTATATTGGAAACGATCATTTTAAGATCGCGGATGCAAAGCGCGGAGATATTGGAAATACATCGGCGCAGTATGCAAAAGCATTTTTTGAAACGTTGCCATTTGATTCGGTGACAGTAGCACCGTACATGGGAGCAGACAGTGTTCAGCCTTTTCTTGGTCATAAAGGGAAATGGGCGATTGTTCTTGGGCTTACCTCCAATCCAGGTGCACATGATTTCGAATTGCAAACGTTAAATAACAAGGGTGAGCAAGGAAAAAAGCTCTATGAACAGGTTCTATCAACGGTATCCTCATGGGGAACAGCAGAAGAGATTATGTTTGTAGTTGGTGCAACACAGGCCGCCGAGTTCACCAATATTCGGAAGATAACTCCTCAACACTTCTACCTTGTTCCAGGAATAGGCGCGCAGGGTGGGAGTTTAAAAGAGATAAGTGAAAAGGCGATTATCCCACACGATATCGGTTTGCTGGTTAATGCCAGTCGCGCAATAATTTTTGCATCGGACGGTCAGAATTTCGCTGCGAGGGCGCGTGAAATCGCTAAAGATTATCAGTCTGAAATGGCTGAATATTTGCACTAATTGGCAGGGTAATTGTCTTCTTTAGGCAAATCCCAACCAATGAAACAGGCGATTCTTTTTACCCTTCTTTCACTCTCCATTTTTTCCTGTCAGAAAAACGATCTTTCATCTCCCGAAGAGACGCCAACTGAAGAAGCAACTAGCTACAAAGTAAATAAGGCAACCCTTCTACAACTTGTCAACAATGTGCGTGCTGCTGGTTGTACTTGTGGCTCCACTGTTATGCCTCCTGTTTCACCAGTAACATGGAATGATCTTTTGGCGAAGGCTGCGTATGGTCATAGCCTGGATATGATGCAAAAAAATTATTTCAACCATACCGGTTCCGATGGTTCAGATGCTGGTCAACGAATAACAGCGGCAGGTTATGTATGGACTGCCTATGGCGAAAATATTGCCAATGGTTATCCAAACGAGACAGCCGTGATGAACGGTTGGTTAAACAGTGAAGGTCATTGTAAAAACATCATGAATGCTGCGGTCATCGAAATGGGTGCTGGCCGTGAAGCGAATTACTGGACACAATTGTTTGGCCGGCGATAACATTTGGCGCGGAAGGCGTATTTAATCTTTTCCCGCTATGTAGATTCCATCATGTGGTTGTTTTTCTCGTTGCTTGTTTTACTATCTTGGCTGTACAAAACTTACAGCAATGAGAAAAATCGTTCTTGTTCTTTGCATTCTTATGTCCTCCTACCAGCTAAGCGCCCAAAAAAATCCTGTTGCGAAAGGTAATTATCAACTTGCAGCTAGATTCTCTCCAACCAAACTTAATAAACTTGTTTTTTCAACTGCCGTTGATCCACATTGGTTAAAAAAGTCAGATCGTTTTTGGTACACATACGAAACGCCGGCCGGCCGTAAGTGGTATATCGTTGATCCGGCGAAAGCAAGCAAGCAGGAAATGTTTGACAATGCAAAGCTTGCGTCAATGCTAACGATGATGGTTAAAGATCCATTCGATGCTCAGCACATGAGTATTGAAAATCTAAAATTTATCAAAGATGAAAATACTATTCAATTCGAAATAAAAAGTAGTGTAGAAATCGAAAAAAAGGATAGCACAAAAAAGCCGCCTGTAACAACAAAAGAAAAGAAGACCTACTACTTCGAGTATAATTTATTGACTTCCGCATTAACAGAATTGAAGGAATACGAGAAGCCGAAAACCAGGCCAATATGGGCTTCCATTTCACCAGACCGAAAAACGGTCATCTTTTCCAAAAACAATAACCTGTATTGGATGGACAGTGCGAACTATGTCAAAGCACTGAAGAATGATGAGGACAGCACGATCGTTGAAAACAAACTGACTACCGATGGCGTCGATTATTACTCATTCGGGGGAGAAGGTTTTGGTGATACAACTGTTGACAAGGAAAAAAACAAGAATTAACGGAAGTCT
>JACMLR010000354.1 GCA_014379515.1 Chitinophagaceae bacterium | reverse complement strand
TATTCTGTATTCTGTATTCTTTATTCTCTATTCTTATTGTTTTTAGAAAACAAATAGCTCCCGCATCTCAAAGCACTTTCCACATCAGCCAATCCGTTTGCACATCGTTACCCAGTATAAATCGATGCTCAGCAAACTTTTCAAATCCCCATTTGTGATAAAATTCAATTGCGCGATGATTGTTTTCCCAGACGCCGAGCCAGATGAGTTCGCGATGCATTTCCAGTGCTATGTCAATCGCTTTTTGCATTAACATCTTCCCAATACCTTTTCCAATGGCTGATTTAACGGCATAGAGTCGCGCGATCTCTATTGATGTTTTTTGATTGAATTCTTTTTTGCTTACCCCGTCGCGGAGCTTCAAATAACCCACCGCTTCCTCTCCGTCCATTGCGAGGAAGAAATAAGTTTGAGGCGATCCAACTTCATCGATCAACATCTTCCGACTGAACTGTTCATCAAGAAAAATGGCCATATCCTCAGGGGTGTTGGCATCGGCGAAGGTCTCGACAAACGTTTGTCGGCTTAAATCCGCTATCAATTCTGCATCTTCTTTTGAAGCGACTCGCAATTGTATTGTGCTCATCCGCAAATATACAATCGCCCTATCCTGAAATATAACTCAGCGACCTATTGCTTTACAAATTTTCGACGCTCCGCACCTGCTTTCGATTTCAACTCTAACCAATAGACACCGGCAGCCAGGTCTGCTGTCGCGATTGTTTTCACCCAGGTGCCGCTGCTTTGATTCCACAAAACCCGCTTCACTGTCTTTCCGCCCTGGTCGATAATATTTACAGCCATCGAACCATCAATACTTGCATGACCGCTCAGTTGCAACTGATTGTTGACTGGATTAGGGAAGATGCTAAGTTTTGCACTGGTACTATAAATGGGAACGGCAACAATGGCAGAAAGGTATTCACTACCGTTTGCATTTATTTCTTTGATTCGATAGTAAACCGTTTGTCCGTTCGCATCAGCAGACGGGTCACTGTAATTAAATGCAACCTGTTGATGATTTCCGTTAACATCGTAACAAGTGGAAAAGCTTGTACCATTAGCGGAGCGTTGCAATTCAAACACACTTCCTGGAGCTGGCTTCGATACATTCCAGCTTATAGCAACGGTATTGTTTCCACGCTTAGCGGATAACCCGATTACATGGAGCGGCAATACGGACGCGCCATTGTTGGCCATCACCCGAACGAGCAGACTGATATATGCGGCTTGTGTGTAAATACCCGCCTCAGTTATCTCCCATGAGTTTTCATTCGCAGTGCCATTCCAGCCGGTATTCCATTCACGATAAGATTTTTGTGGAGGTTGGCCACCGGGAGGCGATATTCCGGGAATCGAAAAATCTTTGTTCGGGCCACCAATCAGGTAACCTGGTGCCGGTCCGTTTGGGGATGTAAACACATTGTCCCAAATTGTTCCGTTGCCAAACCATGAATGGTAGAATTCATTTACAGAACTATCAGCACCGAATGCATACATATTCGTCAGCATTACTTTACCCATTGGATTAATTCCATGAAACCAATGCAAGTAACTTTCCGCTACTTCCTTGTACAAACTTTCCTGGCCTGTATTGATACCGAATGAAACAAAATCGAGGTTGTTGATTCCTGCATTTGCTTTCACCTCATGGCTATTCCAGTGATATTGCGCATCCGGCATCGAGGAACGATAGAAATCTGTGTTGCTATTATAATCATTAATGCTGAGCACCCCATTTTGGCCGGCTTTTCTTGTTCGAATATTATTGGCGACAGTGGCTGTTGCTCCAGGCAATGTAGTGTATCGTAATAAAGCACGTTGCAACGCAGAGTAATAAGGGCCCCACCACCAGTTTGCATATGGTCGGGCGAAAACATACATGGTGTCAAACGCATTTCTGTATTCAGCGTTACCAGTCGCTTCAAAAAGATAGGCTGCTGCGGTAACGATAATTTCCCTCTGATCATCGACACCCTGGTCAGCATCGCCGGCTTTTATGTCCTGTACATCGCAATTCGTTTGAAAGACGTTGAAATTGCTGGTCGTTATTTTAGCGCGATTCCATGCATTTATTGCACGTATCAAAAGCCCATCGCCATAGACGGTTGCAGACGGTATTCCCAATGATTTATATATGGTACTTCCCAAGGCAAAGACGGCTGCGCCAGTGAGCGTGGACGATGTACATTCAGGAACGTAATAGCGGGGATTATTGTCTGTGCTGGGTGGTGATCCCGCGTTGAAATTATCTGTACCAACTTTTATAAAAAGTCCGTTCGTCGTTGTACCATCCTGCATTCTTGTAAGGAAATCAAGTTCCCATTTTACTTCATCAAGAATATCGGGCACTCCGTTTCCGGACTCAGGAATATTATAATCATCAGTAAAATAGCCAGGATGCATCCGATAGGTTTCCAGCAAATTACAAAGGGGGCCGAGTGCAAAGGTTGTATACTTGTTGTAGTCACCAGCATCATACCATCCCCCATGAACATCTTTTGCGGTGGCTGCGTTGAGTTTATCGAGACTGGATCTAGCAGCCCGATCCTGGTTGGGGCCTTCGAAACTGGAAGCATCCGACCACTTAGCGTCAACATATGGCACCTGTTTCGGGAAATTCACTCGTTGATAAAAATACATTCGTGCTGCTTGCTTCAATAATGTTGCATAAACATTTGCGGCTATCTCAAACCGGTAGGAACCGACGTTTTGTGCCACATCGAAAATATAATACGATCCCGGAGTAGTTACCGAACTGAAATCGAACCACCACCCGCGATCACCACTTTGAGTGTGGGTCGAGCCCGAATTCCAAATAGTAAGAGTGCCGGAGAAAACCACAACATCGTCCGACCAGCGTCGAACCTGGTATTGATTGACGCCGGTTCCAGGAGTGAACGATTCTGAAGCATTGTAACCCAGTTGCGGATCGGCAATTACGGCAACTTTACGGCTATTGGGCAAGTAACCAAATTGATCAATTTTTATGTGCTTTGTGGTAGCACCCGGTGGTGTTGCAATAACCACCTGGAGTGAAATGAAAAACAGCAATGCAGCAGTTAATGTGGATTTCTTCATGGTTGGATTTTTTTTGGAATGGCAATCAAGACAAGTAAAGTCCAAAAAATATGCCATAGGGGTTAAATTCGAGTAGCAACGATAGCTATTCGACGAACAATATCAGATTGCGTATTAGCTGCAAAAAAAAGAACGCCCGGGAGCGTTCTTTACACATTTAGCTATTATCTTATCAATTATCGTGTTCAAGATTTTCAATGATCATTGCACTGGCACCACCGCCACCGTTACAAATTCCAGCAGCTCCATACTTGGCATGATTTGCTTTAAGAACGTTTATCAGCGTTACAATAATTCGTGCACCACTTGCCCCGAGTGGATGGCCAAGTGAAACAGCCCCACCGTGTACGTTTACTCTTGCCGGATCTAATTTCATTCGCTTGGTGTTTTCAATTCCTACAACGGCAAACGCTTCGTTTAATTCCCAGTATTCAATATCACTCATTTTCAGGTTTGCTTTTGCAATAGCTTTAGGAACTGCAATTGCTGGTGTTGTCGTAAACCATTCCGGACTTTGTTCCGCATCAGCGTAGGATACAATGCGGGCAATAGGTTTAAGTCCCAACTCAATTGCTTTTTCCATACTCATTAACACGAGTGCCGCGGCACCATCATTCATGGTAGAAGCATTTGCGGCAGTGACAGTGCCGTCCTTTTGAAAGGCTGGATTTAGCGACGGTATCTTGTCGAATTTTACGTTATAGGGTTCTTCATCACGGGCAAACACAACCGGAGCTCCTTTACGTTGGGGGATTTCGACAGGAATTACTTCATTCTTAAAATGACCCGCATCCCAGGCGGCCTGGCTACGTTGGTAACTTTGAATAGCAAACGCATCCTGGTCCTCGCGGCTGATACCGCACTCTTTTGCGCAAAGTTCTGCAGCGTTACCCATTGCCTTTCCATCATATACATCGGTTAGGCCATCTTTTGCGAGTCCGTCCGTAAGATTAGAATTACCATATTTTGTTCCCCATCGCATTCCATCAACATAAAACGGAACGTTACTCATGCTTTCCATTCCCCCGGCCACAACGATATCTGCATCACCAAGAGCAATGCTTTGCGCGGCCTGGGCAATTGCTTTCATTCCGCTGGCACATACTTTATTTACTGTTGTACAATTTGTTTCGTCGGATAATCCCGCGAAACGGGCGGCTTGTCTTGCAGGGGCCTGGCCCAGATTTGCCTGGATCACGCAGCCCATTAATACGTCTTGTACCTGAGAAGGCTTAATTCCCGCTTTCTCGACCGCCGCTTTAATTGCCATTGCGCCGAGTTTGGTCGCTGAGAACTCTTTTAGGGAACCTCCAAATGAACCGATCGGGGTACGAACAGCAGAAACTACAACAACTTCTTTCATATTTAATAATAGGTTTGAAGGAATAAACAATTCATTGTTAATGCAAAGGCTTGCTTCAGGTATTGTTTTACGATCGTAAAGGTAATAATTGTATTTCTAAAATGTAATGACTGGTTGATTAGTCCTGAGTAGAGTAAAGAAAAAATTACAGGTCAAATATGGAATGTTAAATACTCTAATTTTTAAGCTAAGAGTTGCTGTAAATAACAGTCATGAGCACATGCTTATCCACAATAATTAGAATTGGCACCATTTTTTCCTAAAGAGCTAAGAAGGATATTTAGGATTTTTATTACAACGAATTAATCATCAAAAAAACTTATCAGTATGAAAAAGTTATTTATGTCATTGCTTGTTACGGCGTTTATCGGTAGTGCGGCTGTTGCACAAACTCAAGACCAAACGACAAAGCCACAAACTGATCAAAAAAGTCCACAAGACAAAGCTGAGTGGGATAAGAAAGTAAAGGAAGAACTGAAATTGACATCTGACCAGGTTACAAAGTATGATGCAATCAGTAAAGAGTTCAGCGATAAAATGGATGCAATTGCTGCTGATGCAACTGTAAATGCAGATGCACAGAAAGAAAGAAAAATGCAATTGAAAAAAGAGAAAGAAGCGAAATTATTTGAGTTCTTCACACCAGAACAGCAAACAAAGTATAAAGAACTAGTTGAAAAAAAGAAAAAAGATACCGCCAAAACGGGATCATAATTTAGGATTATTCCAGTATTCATGGGATGGGTCGGCCTTTGGTCGACCCATTTCTTTTTAAAATCCTTGTGAAAAAGTCACTTACTTTGCGCTAGCTTTTTCCTGGCATTTTCTAAACCTGTGCTTGATACAAACTGGTGCGGGCAACTGAAAATCCGAAATTTGCGTTAAGCAGTACGTTTTTTGATATCATGTTCTATTCCTGACAGAAAAATTAATACAATGAAAAAGATGAAGTTCTCAATTTTAGCGGCCAGCATGTTCATTTTGGCTATTTCCTGCGCCGACGCTCCAGACGCAGATAAGGCAACCACCGGTGATGCGAAAGAAGTTGCAACGGCAGGAGGTACAACGTTAACTGTTGATCCAACAGCTAGCAAAGTTGAGTGGATCGGAACCAAGGTAAGTGGGCTCCATAACGGCGAAGTGCCAATTAAATCCGGCACGATAACGACTTCCGGGGATACGGTAACAGGCGGTCGGTTTGTCCTTGATTTAAAGAATATGACGATTACCGGTCCGGCTGGATCCGACAAAGGATCAAATGATAAACTGTTGGGACACCTCAAATCGGGCGATTTCTTCGATGTGGAAAAAAATCCGGAAGCGACTTTTGAAATTACGTCTGTAAAACCTTTTAGCGGTCAGGTGATTGACAGCACAGACAGTCGCCAGGAAGCGATCAGCAAGTATAAAGTGGAGAATCCAACGCATACAATCGCTGGCAACTTAACGATCAAAGGAACAACGAAAAACATCGAATTCCCTGCGCGCGTTACGGCAAATGGTACTTCGGTTGACGCCCTTGCCAAATTTAACATTGACCGCACGCAATGGAATATAGTTTATCCTGGAAAGCCAGATGATCTGATCCGTAATGAAATTCATCTTGGAATTGCATTGAAAGCGAATAAATGAGCATAGAATGTCGAATGTAGAATATAGAATGTAGCATATCGCATTAGGTGCGCCTTCGAATTGATCTAACAGACCCGCGGGTGAAGGTTTCCCGGGACTCGATGCAGTGCATTCAATATTCAATATTCTACATTCGACATTATATTCACTTTCCCCCTGCATCCATTCGCTCATTAGAACCGCCCGATCACTAATTGATTAAAGTAAAATCGATTTCCTGGTTATAGTTTAGTGTCCTCAATTAACCTGACCATGGAATTCCTTTTTTCGCTCCCCGCCATTCTAATTATCCTTTTCCAACCCGTGTTAACTGCCTTTGCAGCTTATTGGTACGACCGCAACCCGGTAAAGTGGTTGCTCATTGGATTGTTATTGCCTTTTGTGGCGACGATCATTGTTCTCTGGTTACCGGAATCGAATCGGAATCGGGTGAGAGCTGTCGAAAATGATGAACTGTTT
>JACMLR010000353.1 GCA_014379515.1 Chitinophagaceae bacterium | reverse complement strand
GGATTGCCTCAAGGTATCCAAGTGGCGTGGTGCTTTTTAGGATATAACCGTTCGCGCCAGCGCAAATAGCATTAAAAATAAATTCGTCTTCATTAAACACGGTCTGAATTAGCACCAGCAAATGTGGGAGACGCTGACGAATCAATTTCGTTGCATCAATGCCATTCATGCCCGGCATTTCGATATCCATCAAAACTATATCGCAGGGTGTTGTTTCTAAATTTTCAATGATATCCCGACAATCAGGGAAGGCGCCAGTGCAAGAAAATCCATCCGCGCTTTCAAGCAGGAGCTGAAAAGTTTCCCTCAGGTGTTTATTATCTTCAAATATCGTGACGCGTATCAATAGAAGTTATTTGAGGTAAAGGTCAGGCAAAATGGTTCAGTTTACAATAGCGAATCTGGGTGAATTAACTGTTGAGCATTACAGACAAGCGAACTGTTGTTCCTTTGCCAGGTTCAGCCTCAAGCAATAGTTGGCCGCCGAGTTCACTTGCGCGCATCCGGATATTATCCAGGCCATTCCCTTTTTTAACGCTGTTGCCATCGAATCCCCTTCCCTCATCTTTCACTTCCAGTGTCAATTCTTTGTTTCGATAATAGGTAACCACTGCAATGCCTGGTGAACCGGAATATTTAACGGCATTGTTCAACGCTTCTTTAAAAATTAAGTAGATATTCTTTCGTTCATTCATTGTAAGTTTTGCCTGCTCGAGTTCGTCTAGCTGCAAATACAATTCAATGTTTCTACTACTACAAATTTCCTGGGCAAAACGTTCCATGCGCTGCTTCAAACTTGATGCTTCCACTTCGTTGCTTCCCGCCCCAGGTTTGATCATCCAAACGATATCGCTCATCTTATCCATCGTTTCTTTTGCATTACTGCTCATCCTTGCCAGCAAGTCATGGTTATTCGTGGCGCCACTTGCCATCTGACTAAGCATATGTATACTGCTCAACGAACTTCCGACCTCATCATGTAAGTCCGCGGCAATCTGGTTTCGCAGCTCAAGTTCTTTCATTCGCTGCTTCAACTTATTTCTGCTCATCACGAGCCAAATGCCGGTAAATGCCACCAATATAAAAATTGCCGCCCCGATCATTAAGAGGCTTTGCTTTTGAAGCCGCTGTTGTTGAAGTTCTTTGTCTTTATTCAACAGTTGAATTTCCTTGTCCTTTTCTGCAACTCGAAAGGCAGTTTGCAGATTTGCAGTTTCAGTGTTATACTGTTGTGCAATCAGGCTGTCATTCAAGTCGCGACTTCTCTTTAGAAATTTGTAGGCTTCTGTTGTGTTTCCAATTGCGAAGTAAGCTTCAGCGAGTTTTGAAGCATTGATTTGCTCGCGGAGAAGGTCTTTTTCTTCCTGTAGGATGGCGTAAGACTTTAACCCGTATTCAATTGCGGTTTGATAATTCTTTTGTTCGAAATTTAAAAAACTCATCAGTTCATATGACATCGCAACCTGCTTGCGGTTCCCCGACTCTTCTGCGAACTTAAGTCCTTTGACTGATAACGTCTTTGCCTTTGCATACTGACCGAGACTAATATACGCATTCGCCAATCCCTGAAAATACGCCGACATGTTTCCATGATCTTCAAGACTATCGGCCATTTCCATCGAACGCTCATACAATGGAACCGCCTCTTTGTATTTCCCCTGCAACACCAGGATATCTGCCTTATCTCCCATATTCATCGCCACCATCTGGATGTTTTTTACTTCCTTAAAATAAACAGAGGCCTTGTCGAGCGACAACAATGCCTGGTCATATTTTTTTTGCGAATTGTAAACATCACTCATAACACTATAAACCCGTCCGATGCCATCCTTATTTTTGGCTTGCTCCGCATACCGCAGTGCTGTGTCACAATTTTTTATTGCCTCACGCAGGTTCTGTAAATTCTGGTAAATATCGGCGCGATTTAAATAAACGAGTCCAAGGCGCCGGGTATTCCCCACTTTAATCGCCGCAGGAATCGCACTGTCGATATACAGGAGGGATGTGTCATACTTCGCATTGAAAGAATAAGCAAGGGAAGTGCCTGCATAACATCTTTCGATACCGGCGTCGAAGCGTAATTTTTTTGCCAGCTCTAAACCCTGTTTGAAGTAAGGAATCGACTGTAGCGCGTTTTGGTAGACAATCGACGCGCCAACTTTCCAAAACAAAAGCACTTTATTGGTGTCGTTCGGCGCAGACGATAATTTTTTCAAAAGCGAATCGGTTAAATGAGGCTGCGCCTGTACACAGACGCAAACTATCAAAGCAAAAGCAGCAGCTAACCAGGTCCGTTTCATTATCTAATTTAAATAATACGAAAGACATCACCGAAATTTCATAATGTCTTATTCAATTTTAAACCGCGGGGGCTTCATTGAGACGAGGCATGAAGTATCCAATTGAGCTTGTTGAGGGTCTCTCAAAAAAGCAAGTACGATGTTGTCAATACAAGTTTCATTATTGAGGCCGTCGAACGTGTGGGCCATCTCGGGAATTACAATAAGTTTCGCCCCAGGAATTTTCGTGGCGATTGCTGTTGCCCATTTCACAGGAGTGACTGGATCTTTTCCGCCGACCACTATAAGTGTTGATACCGCAGTGGTAACAGGTTGAAGAAAATCCGTGGGAATGCCGCCCCTCGCCCAATGCGCACATGCCGTACGCTGCTGATCTACTCGATATGTACCTCCAAAAGTCGCGAGGGATTCGCTTATTGATTCATTCGTATCGATGAAGGGTACGTCTTCCGAACAGGTGATACACAGGTAAAGACCATCTGCAATAAAATTATCGTATGTTGGACTTTCTTTAAATAATTGCAGAAAGGGTCTCCAGTTATTGTTGTATGCCTGATGAATGATATGAGGAACGACTCGCTGTTTGACTGGCATATAAAGAAGTGACCGGATTTTTGACTGGAATGCATCCCAAGTAATGATTACTTGCTTTCTCGTGCTGTCTAAAAAAGTATGCTCGACCACAAAGGGTTGCTCCCGGCCACGTTCCATCAACTTTTGAAACTCCATTTCGATAGCTGGAAATTTCGTTGCACATAATAAATCCGTTTTACAATCAGCAAACAGTTGACGCAAGGCCGCGTGAGCAAATGCTGCATGATGGAGTGGCATCTTGCTATTCATCACCACAGGCGACATCAATACAGCTGATTCTACAGCATCCGGAAACCGCCGCATATATTCCTGCGCAAGCTTTGTTCCATAACTTAACCCGAATAGTTGAATTTTTTTATAGCCGAGCCATTCACGGATCTCTTCAATGTCCTGCGCAATGATAGAAGTAGTGTATTGGGTGAGGTCAGCGCGTTTTGACAGAGAATCATAACAGGATTTTACAGCATCGATCGGGTACATTTCACTAAGCTGATCTTGCAGGGTCGCATCAAATTGAAGTGAATAACAATTTAGTGGATTTGATTTACCGGTGCCTCTTATATCAATTAAAACAATATCATGATCCTTTCTGTAAGGAATGCTTTTATCGGCGAAAAAACCAGCATTCTTAGAAGCAGCGACTCCTGGTCCGCCTTCTAAATAAAAAATTGGAGTATTTCCTGGCTCCCGATTTAGGGCAGGGATCACCGTTACATACAATTCCAGTTTCCTTCCCGAACGTGTGCTGCGATTTTCCCAAACCGATCGAAAACCACAATAGACGGAATCGACTGATCCGTCTATTGAGCAACGTTTTAGTTCGCTTAGGCCTGTAGTTGGTATTGATCGTTTTGTATTACAGGACACCAAAAACAAGAGATAAAACAGCGCCGGTTTCAGCATTAATATTAATTGTTAGTAGTTGGTTCCAAAACTAAGCGAGCCGATATTGCCCGTTATATAATGTCGTGTGCTATCCATAGCGATCTTCCATGCAAAGTTTGCTGAGCTGGGCGTTGGGGTATCATCACTTCTAAAAAAAGGCCAGCTGGTTCCATTACGCTTGAAAGTATAAACAGATGCATTCTCCCATTTGTCTGCTGCTACAATCGCGTAACTATTGTTAATCGCTACTGTCCTTCCAAAATTTGCATTGTTCAGGTTATCAGGAGAAAGCAGTTTTGCTTGCTGCGCCCAGTCCGCCCCTGTGCGTTTAAACACATAAGCACTGCCTTTGCGGCTACCGTTACTTGTTTCCTGGTCAGCACCGACGATCACATATTCACCCCATATGTCAACTGACCCACCGTAATTATCGAGATACTGAATATCAGTCGGAATAAGTGTTGCCTGCTGCAACCAATTGTCAACAAATTGAAGGTACGCATATGCTTTGCCACCATGCGATGCTTCATGATGCCCCCTGGATCCAATGATGATCCAGTTTTTATGAATAGCAACGGAACTTCCGAATCTGTCGCCCTCCTGGTTATTTGGTGACAAAATGGTTTTTTGATGATTCCATCGTTCGTTCACTCTTTTGAAAATGTAAACCGCGCCGACTTGAATGTTACCACCAATCTCTCGTGAAGGCTGACCTACAACAAGAATATCACCATACAAATCAAGCGACGAAGCGCAGAAACAACCCGAGGGAAGATTCGGTGGTACTATTGCCGCCGTCTGTACCCAAAAATTTCCTAATGATCTTTTAAAAACATAAATGCTATCCGTTGTTGTTGCGGCTGCATAGTTGCCGTTAATCGTTACGACGTAACCAAAATTATCGTTTGCTTTTCCATTTGCATTTTTCAATATTGCACGTTGCGTCCAGACGGTTCCGGTAGTGGTTCTGTTATAGACATAGGCTGCGCCACGGTTTGGTTTTAGTAATTCATCCAGGCCGGGGTCTCCTGCAATTGAATACAGATCATCGATGTCGACACTATTTCCGAGCAATGTGCCTGTGGCATCGATGTTTTGATTCAGTGTCGATAGCTCTTCTCCCGCAAGATTATTTTCGATCTTTTTTGTTTGGACTTTTGTACATGCTGACATAAATACGCAATAACAGATTGCTATTACTATTAAAGCAGAAATTTTGAAGCGATTCATAATTAGTAGTTGAAAGGTGATTGATAGTAGTTGCTACGGCAACAGAGTTCGCAGCCGCATTCAAAATTCCGGGATGTATCAACTCCAGACAATCGCTAGAAAGGGTGAATTCCAAATAAACAAGTTGAGTTACTTGCGCACTTCATCACTTTTTCTAACAAACGGCATATCTACAATCCCAAACACTTCCCCATCTACGAACATCACAATCCTGGTATCTTTTTCAATCAGCGGCAAAGGCAAACGCTGCTTACCTGCAAGCATCCGCACTGGCCTTGATAGTTGCTCCCGCACATTACCTTCTTCGTCAAGTGTACCAATGATCACCATCGCAGGAAACGGGAGATCAAAAACGAAATGGGTTGAATCCATTTGCATTGCTGAATTAACTGCCTTATCCATTAAATCAGCACTCAATGGCAACCCGCCGGTTCCGCACGCTGCTATCCATGCACGGAATTCAATACCCGTACTGGCATTAGCAATAAATCCTGGATTCAGAGTCGTCTGATTGGCTGCCTTGAAATAAATTTCAGTACCAGCACCATTTATCAATCGCGATGTTGCGGTGATTGTGGTCGCTTCGTATACAATTCTGCCAGTGAGATCCCCTGTGAGGTTTACTGATGGCGGACAATTGCCGCGCACTGTTGTACTCCACATACCACGACCAAAAGTTGAAGCAAACAAAATACTATTACGAATCTGCAAATCTGTAACCGGAACTTTTGGTAATCCATTGAAGAAAGGCATCCAGGTACCGGTTTCCGTGCGAAAGAAAACGCCAATATCATTTCCGATGTAAACGTCTCCGATATCATTCACCACAACTACATTCACGGGTAAGTTTGGCAGACCGGCAGAAAGATTGGTCCATGATACGCCGGCATTTGCGCTATAATAAACTTTAACCCCGGCCTGGTAACCACCGAAGGTTACGTATACACGATTTGAATTTGTGGGATGAACAGCAATCGATGTAATCTTTCCTATACTATCCGGAAAGCCGGGGTTGCCGTGTATGGTTGTCCATGTTGATGCATTGTCGTCCGATCTCGAAAGCGTTTTTAAACTTTCGCTTCCATCATCATTCCATTCCGGACCGCCAGCTGCATATAACCGATTTCCATTGCTGGGCGAATTCGTCAGTGCCCATCTTCCGTTTGCAGCAGATGTTGCAACTGGAACATTCGGACCAAATGCTTTCCATCGCATCACTTGCGAACCACCGGCGTACTTAGTGCTGTCGAACCACGATGTAGTCACCGGCTTATACCATACACCTGTCTGCTGGCCAAGGAACCAGTATTCGGATGGAAAGCTGCGATGAAAAAAGTAAGTTTCTGTATTTATACTCGCAACAACGAATGAGCCTTCGTCGTGCGGCATTGCAATGTCAAATCCATCTCCAGCCTTATAATTTTTGAAGAAAGTTGTTGTCCCATCTTTGAACATCACACCGTTGTCCTGAGCACCACCAACAATTGCATCTTCATCATCATCGGCAACACTGAAATGATAAAATTGCGTTGCAGACATTCCTAAAAGTTTTTGGAAGATTGCTACGCCGTTATCATCGGTGTTAAACACTCCACCATCAGAGCCGATATATAACATTCCATTGAGAGGGTTGTGGGCAAGCTCGTGGATATCTGCATGGACATATCGTGCAGCGCCATCATCGCCATTTTGACTGGACCGGAGGAATGTAGTACCGCCATCCTCGCTGAAGGATACGTTGAGATTTCCGACAGCGACATGATTGAAATTAAGTGGCGATGCTGCGACATTCATCATGTACTTGACAGTTCCTCCACTGATGTTTCTGTCGGAGCGAAGAAAGAAATTCCCGCCTGCATCTGTACTTCGGAAAAGCCGCAGTCGCGCCCCACCACTACCAGCCAACAGGTAAATAATGTTCGGATTATTTGGTGTTACAGCAAGAGCTAATCGATCGGCATCGGTAATGCTCTCCGGTATTCGGTTATTTAGTTGGGCAAATGTTTGACCTGCCGAAACTGACATGTAAAAATCATTGTTCGTGCAGGCATAAACGGTAGCAGATGAACCAGGTTTCCATTCCACATCATAAAAACGGGACGAGTCAGCAGACACCATATTCCAGCTTGATCCGCCATTTGCAGTTCGGTAAAGACCTTTGCTCGTCGCAGCAATCAATACATTCGCGTCCGATGGGGATTGAATTAATTTGTAGCCAACATAAAACCCTGGAATATCAAGAGCTGTTCTCGTCCATGATTCTCCATCGTCGGTAGACTTCAACACACCAATGGAAGGACGGATATAATCCAATCCTTCAACAAATCCATAAAGACCAATATTACTATCGCCATCTCCCGTCAATACATAAAGTGTAGAGGGAGCCGCATGACTCACAACAATGCCGGATATACCAAGGGATGGAATATAATTGTTGACGCTGAACCAGCTGATCGCGTTATTGGCAGTTTTCCATAGGCCACCAGCCGGAGTTCCTGCATAAAATGTTGACGCATCTGTTGGATGGAATGCCATTCGATCCACCCGGCCAATACCGCGATTACCATAACTATCCGTTACAAATTGCGGACCTACTAAGGACCAGCTTCCAAGGTGCGGGCTTTCGGTTTGCATCATTGGAGACTGCATCAATTCAGCCATTGCCTGCTGGGTCTTTTCATTCACGTTAACTATTTCACCATTTGCTCCCTGGTGACCTTCGAGATAAAAAAGCAATCTTGCCAGCTTCTTGTACTCGCTTTGTATTTTTTGAATAGAAGCGGAATCACGGGCGGATGCTTTTAGACTGTCTAAAAAACGAGTCATTTTCAAAGCATACGTCTTAAAACGTTGATCTTTCTTCAACTCTGCCGCCACTTCCGGAGCAACCGTTACTTGCGAATAAAGAGCATGCAAATAAAAAGTTGCGAATATTATTAAAGCAATTTTTTTCATCCAATTTTATTGATCTGGTTATTTTCCAGTTGTACAACCCTCGGTACTGGCTGAGAATTCGCATCCTGCCGTAGCGACAAATCCCGGCGATAACAACACATAGTTGTCCGCTTTATAAGTAATGCGATTGCTGCTGATGCCAGCGATAGTTGAAGTGCTGGTAATGGTGTTGCTTACGAGAAAGCCGCGACGTCCTCCCTGGGTACCGGAGAAAGTCATCGTTTGCAAGCAACCGACCGAAAAATAATGATGTGTGATGATGCCATTGTACTGAACCCAGTAGGTGTAGGTACCGGCAGGAGCATTCGCTGGCAACGTGAGATTTTCGTTCAGATGATATACGCGGCAAATATCCCCGCGCGTATTGTATTTGCACCAATTATTCCAATATGTACATTGGTTCGTTCGCGCCCCCCAGGTATGATAAATATTTCCACTCGGATCGAGGACGCCGCCAACTACTTGTGAACCGTCCACCCAATCGATTAAATAAGTACGGAAGCCGATTGTATTATTTGGTTGAAAATTCGTGCGAAGGGTGCTTAAACTAACAACAGAGTCACAGTTACTGGTATAGGAATCCATTGTGGTGCCCAGATGCGTTTCCATATCGTAGATGCCTGGCTCGTTGTATTCCTTTTGTGATTTCCAAAGAGAAACTGTTGTTGTCCAATTAAACTGGCCGAAGAAGGGATCGACGAAGAACCCTTTATCATCTTCTGGATGGGTCCAACTTGTATTTACCTGAAAATGCAGATGCGGGCCGGTCGACCGACCCGAACTTGCAATGCTCCCCAGGATTTCACCGGCTACAACTGCATCACCGATCTGTTTGTTTGTAACAGAACCATTTTTCAAATGCATATAGAAAGAAACAGTGCTGTCGTCAGCATGAAGAATCACCACATGATTTCCACGACCAGTCGACCCCGTTATATTGTCCCAGTCACAGTTACGATCGAATTCTCCATCATGTCGCTCAACTATTATTCCTGGCGCAGCAGCAACGGCATAGATGTCCCCCGCTTTCTGCCGCGCCCATTGATAAGGTCCGATGCCGATATCTATTCCCTGGTGGCCGTTGTAAGTACGGTGCCCGCCATTGTAATCACGGATACATTCTTCACCCGTCGTGTCAAGGTCAGTATAGTTGCCAATATGATAATAGCGATAATCTTCAGCATTCTTTGGGCGCATCGGCCAGTCGAACCGGATGCCGATCGGTGCTTGTGGCTCAAGCAATCTTTGTTGTTGCACAGCAGCAATGTCCGACTCCACAAAACGAAGTTTACCTGCAGCTTTCAATGAGAGAATATTTTTCTTGACGTCTCGTCGAACTTCAAGCAATTCCTTTCCGGTTAATCCACACAATTGCTTCGAGTCAGCATCAACTCCCTGTGTGTACGCTGGTAATCCTATCAATACGATTAAGCAAATCTGCAACAGCTTTTTCATAACTTTTGTTTCTTCAGGTCTTCGATTTGTTTTTGCAGATCGATCACATAGAGCGTTAACTCTTCAATTTTCTCCATCATCCGCTTTTGCATATCGCCCACTTCAAGGCCATTGGATTCTATGACTGATGCTTTAGGAATATTAGGTAAGTGTTGATTTTGCTTAATAAATGATTCAAGCGCTGGCAATGGCATGAGCTCGTAATCATTTTTAAAAACATAGTCGGGCCAGTTTCCTGACAACTGCACTTTTAATTCTTCACATATTGCTTTACCATTCACGCTAAGCTTATATCCCACGGCTGCTGTAGATGTTCCGATACTCATGTTTCCACTACCGTCAACGAACACCCGATCTCCGCCATTAGTTCGAATAACAAACTTTCCTGCAGTGTTTCCGGAGTTTGTTCCGATGCGGATATTGTCCGTACTGGTTTGAATAAAGCCAACTGCCTGGAAAGTAAAAAGGCCGGAGCGTCTATTCATTTGAATGGTAGGGTTCTCCGCCTCAAGTTTCAGGATGTCTTCGTCAGTCCCTGTCCGTATATGCAGTTTTGCTGATGGATCGATATATCCAATACCGACACGCGCATCCTGGTTAACTATGAAATCGTTTCCCTTTCCATTTGCTGACACAGCAATGCGCACATAATTTGGTTGAAGCGGATTGGCGATGTAGCTAACTGAGGCCAGCGTGTCTCCTGATCGTTTGAATTGAAGTCCGCCTTCTTTATAATCAATTGCTGGTATATCGAAAATCACGTGAGGGTTTTGATTCGCGCGGTTGTCCTGGATATACATCTTACCGTTGAAAATATGAAGTCGTTCATCGGGACTTGAAGTGCCGATACCAATACTGTCGGTTGAGTTGTACGTCCAGCTGCGAGTGGAAGATGAATTCCAGATTGTGCTGTTAAGCAACTTGCGCCAGGCTAAACCATCGTGCTGATAATATTCGCGTAAGTCGGTATCGAAAACCAGCAAGCCTGCAACCCCGCCGATAGCGGCACGTTGGCTACTGTTCATCCGCGGAATCAATAGCCCTTTAGTAGTGCTGTTCAGATCAAGGATGGCACTTGGATGTGGAGTAGCGATCCCAATACCGACACTCTGGGCATTCAACAATTGATGACAGATGATAAGAGAAAGTGAAAAAAGAAATCGCAGTTTCATATTGCAGTTTTTAAATTTTGATTTTATCATTACCGGCGGATCTACTATTGCTATTTATTGCTAATATGGATCAATTTGTTTGTTATCGCGGAATTATCCAGAACCGAGCGTTTTGAGTTTTCTTGAATTCGAGGCCATTACCGCCGAGTGAATGCCCCTCGGATGTGAGGTACCAATCTGGCTTGTATGCACTTTTTAGTTTGAAAGCTTCTCCATCTTTTTCGTAAAAGAAATGAGCGGATGGTCCAGGACTGGAAGTTTTCGAAACTTCGAGAATAAATTCTTTCGCCCCTAATGGTGACCCTGTGGAATCGATTTTTAAGTATTCGCCATCTTCATTTTTAATCAACACATAAGGCTTCGCACCACTGCCTGTTTGCTCGAGGCTTATTGTCCAAATACTATTCACGTTGGTGACAGTTGCCGGGTCGCCGAGTAATCGCTTCTCAGCAACATTTGCGGCAGTGACATATACCGTATCGGTCTTTAACTGGCCAACATCTTTGTACGTAGTGACGAGCAATCCTTTCTTTGGCCAGACTTCGCTAACGGCTATGTTGTCCGATTTAGAACAGATACCCATTATAGAACTAATACCAAAAAGACAAATCCAAAAGCGCATTTTCATCTTATTACAATTTTGTTGTGGCGAATGTTATCAGCTCAGAGAGTCCAGTTCAATTAATAACTGGAGCAGTTTACCATTTTTCACTTCTCCGGTGAAAAACTTTACTGCCTGGGGTGCTACATAATTTTTTGCCAGAAGGACATTGTGATTACCTGCACCCGGAAGTAAATTGGGGAGGTAAACAAATTGAAGCCATTCTAAAAATTCCTGTTCCGTTGCGATCAGTCGCTGCCTGTAATCAATGACCCAAACCGGTGGCTCATTTCTCCAAAGGCCGGTCATCTTTAATTCGTCAATAATCTCCTTGACTTTACTATACATCAGGTCGCCTGGAATCATAAGCCTTTTATTACCATAAAATTATCAGATGAGAACATGGTTTAGTGCGCCCATTGTGCAAGAGGTGCAGGCTATTTACTTAAAGGAGGGGTTTTGATTTTTGGTTTCGTTATTGGTACGATTGGTTTATTTAACGGACAAGAAGAGCGCAAAAGGTTAGTTACTTTTGAAGATGACCCCGGGCGACGTCACCATCAATTCCATAAACATTCAACAGACAACCCACTCATTGTTGCGATCTATCATTCCTTCAATTCTAATGCTGCTGATTGGTACTGCCGCTCTTTTCCCCTCGCAGGCCATCGCTCAGAACCGGGAATATGTACTGGAAACTTTTGGTACAAGAAACGGACTGCTGTCACCCAAAATTTATACACTCACACAAACTACCGATCATCGCCTCTGGATCGGTTCTGAACTGGGCGTTAGCATTTTCGACGGATATGCCTTTAAGAATATTCAATACTCGTCATCAAATACTGCAATCGGTAGAATTCTGGCAATTGCGGAAGACAGCAGCGGAGCCGTTTGGCTAGGGGGTGACAAAGGGCTATTTGTTTACATGAACGACAGCATCATTCAAATCCAGTTTTACAAGCGGCCACCACTTGCTATCGAAACATTGCTGACGGATAAGCGTGGTAATCTCTGGGTCGGTGAATTGAACTTTCTGCATAAATTAATGACGAGTCAAATTGACTCTGTTCATCGCCACAACTACCGAAACATCCGAACCATGCCATTTGCAGGTTTGAAAGAGCGGGCTTACAGTTTAGCAACGGACCCGGGCGGTAATATATACATGGGCTCTCATGGAGGCGTTTTCGTGTTTCCTGAAGGGAAGGAAAATTTTTCGATCTATTGGAACAATCCGGATCCATACAATTATGTAAATGGAGTTGCAGCGTTAAATCCCGATAGCATTTATTTTAATACGCACGACGGAAATACATCCAGACTCATCAAGCGAAAGTTTTTTTCGTATTCACAACCAGATATGGCCGGCCGTTTTTTATTTACGCATAATAAAAACAGTTATACAGTCACAACAAGAGAAATCAGTCATGTCGGCAGCGTCCTCACGCCCATCGTATCCTTTGAAGGAATTACAAACCACGCGCATGTGGCGTTGATTGATGTGGAAGAAAATATTTGGATTGGCACCTGGGAAGGATTACAAAAATTTCGAAGAACGGCATTCGCGCGCTATGATCACGCATCAAAGGAACATGAAGAAGTTTTTTCTTTGTTAGAAACGCTTGATGGTGAATTATTATTCGGCAGTAATCGTGGCCTGGTATTAAAATCTGAAAACGATAGTATCAAGCCCCATTCAACACTACCTCCTCTTTTTGAACGGGCCGAGGTATTGACGATGCAACAATCGGCGGACGGAGCGATTTGGGCAGGAAGTGGTTACCAGGGTATCAGCCGCTTTGATGGCAAAGTACTTCAATCGTTCGCTGAAAATAGTTCGCCCTTCTTACTCGATAATAACTGTGAAGCGCTTTACCCGCTTGCGAACGGTAAATTTTTTGCCTGCACCGAAGTGGGCGTGACGTTGATCGATCCTCTGTCATCTTCTCCAATGTCCGCTCATTATAATTTCAAAAAATCGTATAGCCGTTACCCAGAATTATTTGGATGCTACGAAACCAGTCCTGGGCAATACTGGTTTTATGGAAGCCAGGGGCTCTACCAGTTACGTGATACATTTTTGTTCGAGGATTCGATTATCGGCATGCCCGTAAAAAGTTTATACATAAACCGCATCATTGCCGATCGTAAGGGAAACACCTGGATTGCAACACAAGGGATGGGACTACTAAAATGCCGATTTGAAAACGGGCGCTTCAGGCTCGTAAAAAAATTCGATAAAACAATTGGATTACCATCCGACAATTCGTTATCCGTGCTCGCCGACAAAAACGATGATATCTGGTTGGGCGATTATATGAGTATTTCGCGCATCAGTGAGCGCTCGTCACGAGATGAAATAGTAACGTTCAACGAACAAGATGGTTTGCTATCTACCTATTATCAAACACTCAAACTCGAACAAACACGAAACGGAACCGTTTGGGGGCTTACGACAATGGGAGTGTTTTCGTTTCATCCCGACAGTATCAACAATAATCGATTAGCGCCCATCCTTCGCTTTGAATCAGTAACTGCTTCAGGCACCGAACCTGCCGCCAATATTCTGAATCCGACAAAGCGTGACCTTTCTTATGATCAAAACTCCATCAGGTTCGAGTACACTGCAATTTCATTATCTGATCCATTCAAAATAAAGTATGCTTATCGATTGAAAGAAGCAGACAGTAACTGGACTTTCACGAATGAACGAACGCTCAACTTTAGTTCCCTTGCCCCGGGAACATACACCTTTCAATTAAAAGCCAGTAATAACAGCAACGTTTGGACAGATGCTCCACTGGAATATTCATTCACTATTCAACCGCCCTTCTGGAAAAGTGTATGGTTCCGACTTGTTGGAGCTGCGGCGATTGCATCCGGAGTTTTGTTATTATTCAAACGTCGAATTCGGCTTGTGCGGGATAAGGCCGCCATCCGGCAACAAATGACCGAGCTTGAGGGGAAAGCCCTTCGCGCCCAAATGAATCCGCATTTTATTTTCAATAGTTTAAATGCAATTCAAAAACTGATAGTTGTCGAAGACATGGAAGCCTCCTACAACTATCTTTCAAAATTTTCGAAGCTGTTGAGATTGGTACTTGACAATTCCGACAAAAATCTCATTTCGCTTAGCCAGGAGCTTGAAATGAATAAACTGTATTTGGAATTGGAGTCTTTGCGATTTAAAAAATCGTTTTCTTATACCATTGACCTCAATCAGCAAACCGACCCCGAAATCATTTTGATCCCTTCGTTACTATTGCAACCATTTATTGAAAATGCAATTTGGCATGGGTTGATGCATAAAGAGGACGACAAAAAATTGTTGATTCACTTTTCCGAAAAAGATGGTCATCTTATTACAATCATCGAAGATAATGGGATTGGAAGAGAGCGATCCGCATTAATAAAGGCTCAAAAATTAGGAGCTCAATATTTCAATTCGAAAGGCACACAACTCAGTGAACAGCGAATTAAATTACTAAACACGAATGATGGTCGAATTGCGAAAGTAGAATTTGTAGATTTAAAGAACCACGAACAGAACAGTTGCGGAACGCGGGTGATTATACAGATACCTTTACAAAAATCAAGAATGTATGACAAAGATATTGCTGGTCGATGATGAGCCAGATGCATGCGAGATGCTCCAGATTTTAATTACCAAACATATCCGCACACCTACGGAAATCGTGATTTGCAATTCACCTGAGCAGGCGATTAAAGTGATTGCATCATTCAAACCCGAATTACTACTATTGGATATCGAAATGCCAAACATGAATGGTTTTGATCTGCTCAATCGCATCGGCTCCTGGGATTTCGATGTGATTTTTACAACGGCGTACGACAAGTATGCAATTAAAGCAATTCGATTCAGTGCACTTGACTATCTCTTAAAACCAATTGATATTGTAGATCTGCAGAATGCAGTGAACCGGCATATCGTGAAAAAAGATGTTCAACCTCAACTTCAACAACAACTGGTAAGCAACCTAATCAGCAATCTGAAACAAAAAGATCAAAACGATTTCAAATTAGCCATCAGCACCAGCGAGGGAGTTTACTTTTCTGATCCCCGGAATATCATTCGTTTAGAGGGAGAAGGGAATTATACGCGCTTCTTTTTTTCCGATCGCAAACCGCTGCTCGTCGCGAAAGTGATTAAAGATTATGAAGAGATTTTACAAGGCTACTCGTTCATACGAATCCACAAGTCGTACCTCGTAAACAGACATCATATTTCTCAAATGGACAAGGACGATATGCTTCGCCTTAGCGATGGAAGCCATATCGCAATTTCGCGCCGACGTAAAGAAGACGTCATGCAGCTATTGAATGCCCGTGAAAAAAAATAAGTTGCTTCTAATACCTCCCGCTTTGCTTTGGTTTTGTGTTCGGAAAAAAATCAATTTGTCCTTCGCGGCATTGATTTTGATGTCAGGTAAATGTCGCCTGTGCCCTCAACCGTGCTCACTATCATTAAAAAAGCAAAGCTTATGATCCAACATTACTCGCGAAATTTATTGAAAGTCTTACGCTCGTTTTTAGTCCTGCTGTTCGTTTCCGCAACCTTACCCGCCACCGCGCAACCAGCAGGCACACCTGTTTTAACGTTCGCTTCATTTGCAACTGGGTTATCTGCTCCGCTCGATATCGTAAATGCCGGGGATGCAACGAACCGGCTTTTTATTGTTCAGCGGGGAGGGCAGATCCGAATTCATAATGGATCGGGCATTTTGCCAACACCGTTTCTTGATATCAGGGATACTGTACTCGACAATGGAGAACAGGGTTTGTTGAGCCTGGCCTTTCATCCCGATTTTGAAACCAATCGTTATTTCTTTGTTTGGTATACGGATAAGGAAGGTGACGTTACACTGGCTAGATATCAGGGAAGTTTTTCGAATCCGAACATCGCCGATCCAACTTCAGAAGTTATTTTACTCGAGATTCCAAAACCAGGCACGCCCTATTTCAACAATCATAACGGAGGCAAAATAAATTTCGGTCCGGATGGGTACTTGTATGTTTCAACAGGTGATGGTGGTAGCGGTGGAGACCCATTCAATAACGCGCAAAACGGCGCTTCTTTATTTGGAAAAATGTTACGGCTCGATGTAAATAATTTCAACACACCGCCTTATTACTCGATTCCTCCAGACAATCCTTTCGTAACGAATCCATCAGTACGTGATGAAATTTGGGCGCTGGGATTACGCAATCCTTTCCGTTGGAGTTTCGATCGCCTCACAGGTGATATGTGGATTGGTGATGTAGGACAAGGTGCAAGAGAAGAAGTTGACTTTACACCCGCTGGCACTCCTGGTGGACAAAACTATGGATGGCGTTGTTATGAAGGAACGCAAGCATTTAATACAAGTGGCTGTCTTCCCATTAGTAACTATGTTGCTCCAATTTTCGACTACCCGCATAATAATACGGATGGCGGATATTCGATTACCGGTGGCAACGTTTATCGGGGCAGCACGTTTCCATTGTTATCGGGCTGGTACGTTGTTGCAGATTTTGTTTCGGGCAACGTGTGGAAAATTCGCCCCAACGGATCGGGCGGTTGGGTAGTCGCTCAACAATCCGGCTTACCCGGTTCGATTGCCGGATTCGGTGAAGCCGAAAACGGAACCTTGTACGCGGTTAGCCTTGGGGGAACAGTTTATACCGTTCAGGCAAACAGCGTGTTGCCAGTGAAACTCAATGCGTTTAATGCGGAGTGGAAGGATGATGCAGCATATTTAAACTGGCAAACAACTTTTGAGGCGAACGTCAACAGGTTTGAGATTCAGTATAGCGCAACAGGCAACGAATTCCAAACAGTTGGAACAGTAATACCCTCAAATCGATCTACTGGAAGCAGCTATACTTACCGACATGATCCTTCGCGAATCGGCAAAGCATTTTACCGGCTGGCAATTGTAGATAATGATGGAGCGGTTGAGTATTCGAGAATAGTGGACTTAAATCGACTTGGTAAACAAAGCTTGCTTGTGTATCCTACGGTAGTCGAGAATGGTGTTCTCAACATTGAAAGCTCCGATCTTCTTACTGCTGCACAGATTGTTGCGGTCGACGGCAGAATCGTATTCCGCCAGAATATATCAGCGCAACCAGGTACGTTCACGTTGCAGTTACAACAATTAGAACCCGGAAATTATATACTACAACTAACGGGACCAACAACGAAAACAAGCCGGCAAATAATCATCAGATAAGCTCACAAATTATCAAACGATAAATACCCATGCTCACTGGAGGATGGGTATTTTCTTGATTGAAGGTGATAATAGGACGGGCGTTCACAAATATTTGCTAACTTAGGGAACTACTCCTACGCCGTATTTCCTAAATAAACTGGTCTATATGAAAATTAGATTTACACTACTAGTGGGATTGGCTACGATTTTATCTTTAAGTTTATGTGCCCAAGAACTTCCCAGCTCTCACAATCCTAAATTGATCGTTTACTTAAGCCCGGAAAACAATAAAAGTTTGTCTCCGGAAGAAAACGTGTTGATCAATCCGAAGATTAACTGGAAGATCAACCCGTTGCAAAACAAGGAAATCAATCCAACAGAAAATACAAGCATTAATCCCATCTTCAAACCCGAATTGAATCCCAGTTTCAACGAAACCATCAACCCGATGGTCCGGATCAATCTTCATCCAAAAAGCAACGCAACAAAAATTTTCTACATTTTCAATAAAGCGGATGAGCTTATAGGTTATCTCACCCAACCTTCGAAAGACATTCTTTTATGTTTTGATGTAAAAGGCGAATGGACCTGCTATTATATCAGAACGCCCCAGGGAACTTACAATCTATTCGACAAAGCAGGAAGCTGGACAGGTAACTACCTTTGTTCGGATAACAAGGTTGGATATAACCAATTCGATAAAGAGGGTAAGTGGACGGGATCTCACATTAAGTAGCAGCACTATTACCAACCGCAGCCATCGCAATTTTATCCACTTCAATCAACTCCATACATTTGAAATGTCCCCTTGGACATTTTGCATAACCAATTTTCGAACATGGCCGGCAGGATAAGCCACCCACTTCGAACCGGCTGTCCTTCGTTTGCCCGCCACCGTAATAGGCAGACATCCCAAATGCAGGTATCGTGTTCCCCCACACCGAGAGAATCGGCTTTTTAAATGCAGCTGCAATATGCATCATGCCTGTATCATGAGTAATTACCGTGCGCGCGCGACGGATCAGGTCTGCAGATTCATTAATCGAAAACTTTCCACAGGCATTGTAAATTTTATGGGGATCAATTGCAGCTATACTTGTTCCATTGACGACATCTTCTTTGCCCCCGATTAGTATAATGGGATGATTGATGAGAGTGCATAGCTCTATTAACTTATGCAGAGGCAGTTTTTTAGTATTGAGAGCGGCGCCGATCACAACAGCTATATAGCCCGCAAGATGCGATGTTGGAATATCGGTCTCCTTTACCTTTTCATTTTCCGGGATAAAGTGATCCAGCCCTGCAAGATCGTTTTTGACTCCAAACGACGCAACCGTTTCCATGTACCGATCCACGATATGGACAGCCGGCATACGATTAATCTTAACAGCCGTGAGTAACCAT
>JACMLR010000352.1 GCA_014379515.1 Chitinophagaceae bacterium | reverse complement strand
TTGATAAAACGACCTAAAATGGTGGGATAACCATTGGCAGTTCTACCAATTGCCTTCTTTATCTTGCATTCAATGTTGAAAATTGCAGCTCGCCATTATAATTCCCGGTTGATCGTTCGCATTTTTCTTGTGGTACTGCTCACTTCCCCGTTGACTTCATCAGGAGAACGCGTATTTGATTTCAACGCTAATTGTCGTAAGGCATATGCAGATATTATCAGCCTAAAGTTAGCAAGCGGTCAACAGCTGCTCGACCAGGAAAAACAACACAATCCCGACAACCTCATACCAGCTTTCCTCGAAAATTATATCGACTTCTTTGTCCTTTTCTTCAATGAAGATCCCGCAGAATATCGATTACGCGTAAAACATCTGGAGAAGCGATTGGATTTGATGGATGAGGGTCCAACTTCATCACCATTTTTTTTATTTACAAAATCAATCATTCATTTTCAATGGGCCGCGATAAAGATAAAATTCGGTTACTCATGGGATGCAGGTTGGGCATTTCGCCGATCGTTTATGCAAATAAAAGAGAACCAGGTCAAATTTCCGGACTTCAAACCAAATGCACTTTATATCGGTTCAATGGAAGTCGCCGCAGGTACAATTCCTGACGGCTATCGATGGCTTGGCAATATGCTGGGTATCAAAGGCAATTTAAAAGAAGGAATGAGAAAACTCAACGCGTTTTTTCTATTGAACGACGAATGGTCGTTATTGTTCCGCAATGAAGCCGCATTTTATTTTTGTTACCTGAAATACTATATCGAGAATGATCACTCCGCAGTTTTTAAATTTATTGCAGATCAACGATTAGATATTGTAAACAATCATCTTTTTACATACCTCGCTGCTAATCTTAGCATCAATAACCACGAATCAGCAAAAGCAATTCGTATTATTAATGAAAGAAACATTTCGCGGGAATATTTGCAAACTCCAGTCTGGGATCTCGAATTAGGTTATTCGAAACTCAATCATCTCGAGCCAGACGCGGCCATTTACTTCAGCCGTTTTCTTCAATCGTTCAAAGGAAAATTCTACGTAAAAGACGCGCTTCAAAAATTAAGCTGGTTATATTATCTGCAGGGAAATATGGAACAGGCGAAAAAATATCGTGCAGAGATCTTAAAAAAGGGCTCGACCGATATGGAAGCGGATAAGCAAGCGCAGAAGGAGGCAAAAACCAACTCCTGGCCAAACAAGGAACTGCTGTCTGCCCGTTTGTTAAACGACGGCGGTTATTACCAGGAAGCACTCCGTGTCCTTTATGGTAAAAAGCATTCCGACTTCACATTGCCGGAGGAGCAAACTGAATTTTCCTATCGCGGTGGCCGTCTTTATGAAGATATAGGAAGGATCGATGAAGCAATCATCTTTTACAAGAACACGATTCTTTTGGGGGAAAAGCGAAAAGAATATTTTGCAGCACGAGCTGCGCTTCATCTCGGGAATATCTTTGAAAAGCGCAAAGACCTGGCAACAGCCATCAGTTGGTTTGAACGATGCCTTAAAATGAAAGATCATGATTTTAAAAACTCCCTCGATCAACGTGCAAAGGCCGGTATTGCCCGGTGTAAAGGTGAGTGAAAGATGTGGGAAGTTTTGGCAATAACAACCACGCGAAATAATTAATTTGCTTTCCAGACATCTATGCTAACGAAACTCTCCATCAGCAACTACGCAATCATCAGTGAAATTGAAATAAATTTTCACGGCAATCTTAATATTATAACCGGTGAAACCGGCGCTGGTAAGTCCATCTTGATGGGTGCACTATCTCTCATTCTCGGTGATCGTGCCGATACAAGTGTTTTGCTAAATCGCGAACGTAAATGTGTTGTTGAAGGTGTTTTTTTGAACAGTCAACGCGAAGAAGTTAGTACCTTCCTTCGTGATCACGATCTTGATGCAGGAGATGAATTAGTCATTCGCCGCGAAATTGCTGTAAATGGAAAATCCAGGACTTTCATAAACGACACACCAGTCACGCTCGACCAAGTGAAACGGTTAAGCAGTTCATTTGTTGATTTACATCGACAGTTCGATACGCACGAGTTAAGCGAATCTGATTTTCAACGTAACGTTTTGGACGCATTGGCAGGGCATTCCCAGTTGATCACAGGTCATCGAACAATCTATCGCCAGTGGCAACAATTAAAACAACAACTCGATGAACTGGCGGCACAAAAAAATCAGTTCACAAAAGAATATGATTATAATAAGTTCCTGTTCGATGAATTAGAGGAAGCAGATCTGAAAGAAAACGAACTCGAGGAGGCAGATGCAGAATTAAAATTGCTTAGTAATTCGGAAGGAATAAAATCGGCCCTTGCAAAAATTGTAGGCGAATTGAGTGAAGGCGAAACACCCCTTGTCAATCAATTAAAATCACTCGTCAACCAGCTAAAATCAGCAGCTGCCTATCATCCTGATCTGCCAGTGCTGTCGGAACGGCTCGAGTCTGCGTATATCGAAGTTTCAGATATCGAAAGTGAATTGGGTCGTGTGGCCGATCATATCAGTCACGATCCCCGACGAATCGAACAGCTGAATGATCGATTATCCGTTGGCTATAAACTTCTCAAAAAACATAGTTTCCAAACAACAAGCGAACTCATTTTGCTGAGAAATATGCTGGATGATAAGTTGCAGGCAGTACTCAATATTGATGAATCAATCGATCTCAAACAGCGTCAGGTCGATGTACTGTTGCAGCAATTGAAAGAGTCCAGCCAAAAAATTACAGCAGGACGGAAGAAACAAATTAAATCTCTCCAGGAAAAAGTAAACAAATTGCTGCACCAGGTCGGCATGCCAAACGCGCGACTGGAAGTACAACTCCTGCCATCAACGATTGCAATTCATGGTGCAGATAATATCGAATTTCTTTTCGACGCTAATAAAAGCAATCGATTCGAGCCAATTCGGAAAGTAGCGAGCGGTGGCGAGCTCAGTCGATTGATGCTTTGTATTAAATCACTTGTTGCAAAGTCACTTGATTTGCCGACACTAATCTTTGACGAAATTGATTCCGGCATTAGTGGCGAAGCCGCCCGACAGGTCGGAATCATCATGAAGGATCTTGCATCGCAACGGCAGGTGATTAGCATTACCCACCAACCCCAAATCGCAGGAAAGGCGAACGCACACTTTTTTGTTTATAAAGAAATCAAAGGCGATTCAATTCATACAGGTATTCGCGAATTATCAACCGAAGAACGTATCACCACCATCGCTCAAATGCTTAGTGGGGAAAGACCAACCGCTGCCGCGATTGAAAACGCCAGGGAAATGGTCATGAATTAATTTTCATGCCTATTTTGGACTGCGTTTGCAAAATAAAGACGTGGAGAAAGCAATGAGCGACTTGTTTCGGCAAACTGGTTGCCAAAGAAAAGGAACCTCTCGCACCATAAATGCTACTTTCTCTCGTTTATTGCTTGTTCAATCATTCCGTTATCATGAAAATACTGCAACTGATTTTTCTAGTTTTGCTAATCAGCAGCTGTTCGAAAACAAAAAACCCTGACGAACCAAAGATTTATCGTTTTTCTGAATCGATCGTTGTCGATGGGTTGACCCGAACATACACCGTAAACCTTCCGCCCGACTATTACGATCACGACAGCTACTCGCTTGTTCTTGCATTTCATGGGGGCGGTGGAGATGCGGTACAGTTTGAAAGCACCTCACGTCTCAGCGAAAAAGCTAACAGCTCAAAATTTATAGTTGTTTATCCAAATGGAGTAAAAAGCGATGGACCGTTGAAAGCACAAACCTGGAATGCAGGGGGTTGCTGTGACTATGCCGTTCAACAAAATATTAATGATGTCAAGTTTGTGAGTATGCTGATCGATAAACTCACGACCTCATTCAAGATCAATTCAAAAAAGGTTTATGCAACGGGCCATTCTAATGGTGGAATGTTATCCTATCGCCTCGCCTGCGAACTGTCCAACAAAATTGCAGCAATAGCGCCGAACGGGTGCACGATGGTTGTCACACAACCCTGTAGTGCTTTGCGAGCTGTTTCGGTACTTCACATGCATTCTGTTAACGACTCGAGAGTTCCATATACCGGAGGCGAAGGCGCGGGAGTGGTTGATGCTTATCTGCCACCGCTCGACTCTGTCTTGAATGTATGGTCGTTGAAAAATAGTTGTAACGTACAGGCGCAGGTCCTCACGAACAATGCGCAGTTTCTCCATTCGAAATGGAGTGATTGCAACCAAAATACGTCAATCGAATATTACCTTACACAAGACGGTGGACATGGTTGGCCGGGAGGTTTACCTGGTGGCGCAAACTCAGATATCCCTTCCACTTACATCAATGCAAACGATCTTCTCTGGGCATTTTTTCAAAAGTATCAACTTCCCTAATCGATCAGTGAACCCGTTAACAATTGTAACCATAAAAAAGAGCGTGCCTAAGAAGACACGCTCTTTCTATTTCAACATCCTAAAAAAACTATCAGTTCTTGTTCGGATTGTTATTATTATTACTGTTGCGATCGTTCGTATTGCCTGTTGAAGATTTTAGTCTTGCAAGCGCATTACGGTGAGATTGGATCAATGGAAGCGCTTTGCTTGCACTTGCTTTCAGTTGAGCATCCTGCAACCACTGATTAGCCTGAGTCAATTCACTGACCTTGCTTTCGTGCATCATCAACATGTGCGAAACCCATTTATCATCAAAATCCCTTCCACTCAAACCTTGTAAGCCTTGTACATCATGCTGCATTCCATGCTGCTGATTTCCTTTGGGATTCATTGATCTATCAGCATTATTGTTACGAACGCCCACATTGCCGGCTGAGTTGGTTTGATTAGTTACGGAACCAGTGTTGCTCGTTGTACCAGCGCGTGATGTATCAGTTTTATTACTGTTCGCTGATGCATTTGAATTCGTACCGCGATTCGTAGTTCCGGTAGTATTATTACCCGTTGCATTGTTGCGGCGTGAGATAGTATCTACCGTTGAATTATTCATCCGGTTTTGATTTGGATTTGTTGTGCTGTAGCGGCCAGTGTCCCGCGGGTTTATTGCACCGCTTGTGGTATCAATCCCAATACCACTTTTTTTTGCTCCGGTATTGCCAGCATTACTGGAATTATTCGTTGTGTTGTTGTTGCTGCTATTGTTGACTGTGCTGTTATTGTCGAAGCGATCGCGCGATTGCATACGGGTACTATCAGCGTCCATTCCAGTTCCAGGTCTGTTGCGGTTCTCTTCAATACGAATGTTTTTCGACGACGCATAAGTTTGAAGTTCCGATACAAATTGAGAGTGGTCTTTTACCATCTGTTGTGCCAACGTCGTGATAGCTGGATTGGTTGAACGCTGCAACGCAAGCTGCGACAATTCAATCTCCATCCGGCTGTCCATTATATTCTTTCTTACAAAGGACGTGTCAGCCATTCTTGCTTGTTGGTTCGACTGGTTGTTCGTTTGATTCTGCGTGGTCTGTGCAACTATAGCGGGCGAGGCGCAACCCAACACTACCATCAACGTCATAATTTTCTGTGCGCTCTGTTTTATTCGTTTCATTTAATTTTCAATTTGTGATCAATAAACTTTGTTGTTAATACTTAATATCTAAAAACGGCAGCTATATCAGCATCCGATGGTAGCTCATCACCTTCAACGAGGAATACTTCGCCGCCAGTAAGAATCGTTTTCTCTACTGCGTTATCAATCAAATCTTCCTGAGAGACATTGGCATCTTCACTTGCCAGCGTCATTTCATTTTTCATCGGGTCGAAGCTGCCCCATAGCTGTACTCCTTTTCGAACGAGCAAATGTGAAATCCTTCCATAATATGCGGCAGGCACAATTTGGTCGGGCATCGACGACGTTAATGCAGTCGCGATTCCATTTGCAAACAGTTGCCGCGCTTTGTTTTTTCGCTGCTCGAATAACGGCTGCATAATTTTGGAGGCTTCTTCAAACAAGGCGGTCGTCGGCTGATGCTCATAACTTCCAATCAACGCTTCTTCCCATATATTATGGTAATCGGTAACAGAGCGATAAATAGGAATTAAATAATCTATTCCGGCAAGAAGAAGTGGAGCATTTTCCTTGTTGAAAATTTGTTTGAACAATACATCATCCACCGAATCGAGGAAACCGGCAATATCCGTTTTGCCCATATTACCAGAAGCTGCTGAACCCTGATCAGGCAACCCGTCAACTGGAACGAATTCAAGACCGAATCTATCCCCGCGAAATAATTTTGCAGTCTGTTTGCTGATTACAAGAAGGTAATAGTATTCAGGACTCGATACAATAGGTAATAGCGGTGTAATATAGAAGCTTGATTCACACACAACAGTTTCCATCGGTGCTAAAGGCATCTTGATAAAGGAAAAGTAATTGTCGCCGATGAAAATCGCAAGACCGTTAGATTGTTTCAACCAAAAAGATTCATCACGCAACATGTCAAAACCCGGTTTGAGCATCGATTCAATAGTAGCGTGATCGAGGTTTTTGGATGCCAACGTTCCTGTAAGTTCCTGCAATACATTCTTAAAATGGGTAGTATCGAATCGCTGATGGATCTCTTGTCCAGATTTGTTTGTAACGAGATAAATAGACACACAGCAATCTGACTTGTGACCGGCAATCTCAAGTAATGTTTCCTTATTGAGAATGGAGGCAATCTCATTATTCGGTACGGCGAACGCTTCCGGATTAGATTCTTTCCCGGCTGTTTTATCAGTTTCTCGATTGGTACTTGTTCCATCTGCTCGGTTTTCACCTTTCGATGTATTGCGATTCTGATGCCGCATTTCTACACCTGCAGCTGGTTCGTCTTCGGTATTTGTGTATTTATTCATTTTTTCTTGTTCAGTTGATTGTTTTTTTGGTTGAGTTGGTTGAAGATCCAGGCCTTCTTTCCCGGACGGTTTTCCTTTGCGGGGATGGAATACTCCTGATTCATCTTTTCCCATATTCAAACGTTTTTTGTATTGGGACAATTCGTGTGCCCGGCAACCCACGTGCGATATGTATCTCATTGGGGAGTACCTTCTACTATACATGAACCGTGATGAGCAACGATTACCCGTTTTGTAAATGAGCAAAATTTTAACATTGACAATAGCATTTTTCAATTTGACCTAAAAAAAGATTAACTGGACAAGTTGATATTCCTGTGTTATCCCGGCTCAATGAGCATTACATTTTGATTCTTGCCTCATTGTTAATGTTGAAGCCAGCACCGATTGTAACGACGAACATTGTGCGAAGTGATTCATGGATGCTGGAAGACCTAACTTTGCTTTGTGGTACGAAATAGGTTAAAGAAAAAATCAGCTGGTGAAATTATCAATTGTCGATGTGTCAACTGTGCTACCGGGGGAATCGCGAACTGAAGCATTCAGGCATAGTATTGAACTTGCACAGTTTGCTGAGCGGGCAGGCTTCACAAGATTTTGGCTCGCAGAACATCATGCGGCTGCTTTCATCGCAGGGCGCGCGCCCGAGGTCTTGATTGCCGCGATTGCTGCAAACACAACAACAATTAAAGTCGGATCCGGCTCCGTATTATTAAATCATTATAGTCCCTACAAGGTCGCCGAGGTTTTTTGTACGTTAAATGAATTATATCCGGGTCGGATTGATCTTGGTGCAGGGAGAGCTACTACCGGTCCTGTTTCCGATTTTGCACTGCAACAAGATCGTACAAAACAGATTCATGCTGATTCCGATCAACAGATTAATGAGCTTGTCGCATGGCTGGACAATAGTTTTCCAGCAAGCCATCCGTTTTCGAAGACGAAAATCCACACGATTGATTCGTTGCCTGAACTGCATATGCTCGGGTCGAGTGCCTGGAGTGCGGGCGCCGCTGCGTCCTTAGGATTACGATATGTTTTCGCTGGTTTTATCAACCAGGCGGGCGCGTCTGAGATTATCGACTCTTATCGTCGCAAATTCCAACCATCACGTAGTCCGAGTGGAATTTTATCTCCCAATGTAAAACTCGCAATTCACGTTGTTTGTGCCGATACCGAAGAAGAAGCAAATCACCAGCTGGCTCCGGTTCGGTGGATGTATCGAAATCTTTCAATAGGTAATCTGAATGCGCCGGTGCTACGCCCGCGGGAAGCAGTTGAAGCACTGGGTGGAATACCAGTTTTGGAAAAATATGTTCCCGGTTCCCGTGTTGTGCCGAAATTTGTGGGAGGAAATTTGGAAAGAGTGCAGGATCAGCTCGAGTCAATTGCAACAGATTTCGATGTCGAAGAAATTATCGTGCAGGATTTAATAACTGAACATCATGCGAGGCTGAGGTCTTATGAATTGCTGAGCAAATTAATTCGGTAATTATTGTGACTGACAAATGAAATGTCCTTCAATAAAAGCTGTAAACAAATAATATTGCTTTGCCCACCCGAAATCTTCGGTTGGTACAGTGTTCATTATCTGACTGAATAGTTCCGAGATTGAGGTTGTGATTTAAAACTTAAGAATACATATAGATGAAACAAGATCGAATTAAAGTTGTAGTAATAGGCGGCGGATTTGCCGGTCTTAATCTGATCAAACGACTATCAAATGACAAGCGTTTTTTTATTACTCTCGTTGATATGAATAACTACAATTTTTTCCCGCCACTGTTATACCAGGTCGCGACGGCGTTTATTGAACCGTCCAGTATCAGTTACCCGTTTCGACGAATGTTCCAGGAAAAAGAAAACTTGCGATTTCATTTAGGTTGTCTTCAGCGGATAGATGCGTCTGCAAACAAGATTGAAACTGATACTGGAATTTTAGATTATGATTATTTAGTGCTGGGTCTTGGAACGGAATCGAATTATTTCGGGATGGAAAACGTGAAGAAGCATTCGTTGCCGATGAAAACGATAAATGATGCATTGAATCTCCGAAATCATTTGCTTTTGAATATGGAAAAAGCGGTTCGCCTGGAAACGCAGGAAGAAAAGGAACGTTATTTAAATATTGTGATTGCGGGAGGTGGCCCAACAGGCGTCGAAGTTGCCGGAATGCTGGCAGAGATGGGTCGGAATATTGGAAGAAAAGAGTATCCCGAGTTCAAGGATATGCAAACCTATATTTACCTGATTGATGCAGCACCGGTGCTACTCGGGCCGATGAGTAAAAAATCGCAACAGGAAGCCAGTGATGTACTTCAGAAATTGGGAGTGAAGATTATTCTGAACACTGCGGTTAAGGATTACGTTGATAACAAAGTTGTATTGTCTGACGGTCGGGAGATTCACAGTACTGTTTTTATCTGGGCATCCGGAGTGACTGGAAGAGAGGTGCCAGGGTTACCTCCTGCAGTTGTCGGAAAGGGTCGCAGAATCATTGTTGATGAATTTAATCGTGTCCAGGGCATGTCTAATATTTTTGTTATTGGCGATTTGGCCTTTCAATCAAGTGACGCTAAGTTTCCTAACGGCCATCCACAAGTGGCGCAGGTGGCAATACAACAGGGAGGTTTGTTATCCGCTAATTTTAAGCGTGTGATCGACAGCAAACCCATGAAGCCATTTGCATATAATGACAAGGGCAGCCTTGCAATCATTTCGAAATATAAAGCAGTTGCTGATCTGCCAAAATTATTCTTCCGCGGATTTTTCGCATGGTTGATCTGGTTATTCATTCATATTATACCATTGGTAGGTTTTCGAAATAAAGTAAAACTTGCCTTTAGTTGGATGTGGTCATTTATTACAAACGATCCAACATTGAGGTTGATTATTCGACCGGGGAAGGGGAAGTAGGTATTGTTCAGCAATGCGGGATAGGGAATATGGAATATTGAATGTTGAATATGGAATGTAGTTATCGTGGACGAATCTATTAAGTGATTTGTCTGTTTCGTTAACTGTGGGTTGTGGTTTTATTATGATGCGTGCATTTTTGTGCTTTAGAAATCAGAAAATAAAAAGCATAAAAATGAAATCGTTACTAAAGAAACTCTCAATTGTCGTTGCCGCCGTATTCCTCTTATCGGCTTGCGCTAAAAAAGACAAAGCAGCACCGCCGACTAAATCATTCAGTGTCGCGAAGTTTAAGGCCAACCTGCAACAAGAAATCAAAAACTCCGCGGCAACAATGCCAAGAGGATACTCATTTGTAATTAATCAAAATGGTAAATGGGCAGATACCAGCTCGTATGGCGTTGCCTCAATGTCACGCGCGGGTAGCTTTACTGCAATGCATCCTGACCAGGAAATTAATATTGCAAGTGTTACAAAAGCAATGACCAGCGTTGCCGTTCAGCAACTATTGAAAAAGAATAATCTAAAATTGACTGATCAAATCGGTCAATGGTTGCCGATATATTTCTATGCAGCTAAAGAGGTTCGTGAATTGACATTTGTTGAATTGCTTACGCATACATCTGGAATTAGCGAGTCGAGTTGCGATTTTGAATCAATGAAAGCACTCGTAAAAAAAGGTCTTGATGATCCTGCCAAGAAGAAGAAGTATGCAAATTTGAATTTTGGTTTATTCCGTGCAATGATTCCCTTTTTGCGCGATAAGAGCTCAGCTCAATCACAGGAAGCGTCGATGGTCCCTCAAAACATCGCGGGTTTTGAAAATTGGCTGAATAGTCAGTACATCGGTTATATGCAGCAGCATTTGTTTTCAGCGATAGGGATGCCGATAACGAATTGCAAACCGTCCGATAATACAGCACAGGCCTTTAATGAAGGGGAGAATATCGAAACATATACTCCGGGTGACTGGACAAGCAGTTCGGGCGGTGGTGGCTATTTTATGTCGACTATGGAAATGGCTCGCTTTATTGCATATCTCGCGCATGATGAAACGTTGCTCAGTAAAATGCAACGCGAAGAAATGGACAGTAAATTTCTCGGTTGGGATACATGGCATTCGCAGATGACGGTTGCGGGCCAGTCGTATGGCAAAGATGGTGCGTTGCAATGGGGTGCGCCCGGACTGCAGACACTTATTGTCAAATATCCGAATGGTGTTGAATTAGCGCTGACAATCAATTCGTACATGGGTAATTTTCGCGATATGTCTACAATGGCAAAGGATGCCTATAACGCAGCATGGACGATGGATAAATAGTTGGGAAATCAATAAACGATCGCTTTGTATATTTGCAGGCAATCGAAAAACATGCTTAAGAAAGCAATCATACTTGACTTAGATAATACAATTTACCCGGTGAGTTCAATTGGCGACGAAGTTTTTTCGTCGCTTTTTGATTTAATTGAAAGTGATGGAAGTCATTTGGATAAATTAGATGAGATCAAGAAGCAAATGATGCGCCGGCCATTTCAAATGGTCGCCTCAGATTATGGATTCAGTGAAGATTTAAAGAAAAAAGGAGCGAGGCTGTTAGCCGATTTGAGGTACGAAGGAGCCCTCCATCCATTCAACGACTACCAGTTTGTAAAAGAATTGAGCCTCGATCGTTTTTTGGTTACCACTGGTTTCTATAAACTACAGAGAAGTAAAGTGGATGGAATGAAGATTGGAGATGATTTCAAGGAAGTTCATATTATAGACCCGTCTACGTCATCGCAGACCAAGCGAGATGTGTTTGCATCCATTTTGAGTAAGCATGGTTATTTGAAGGACGAAGTGCTGGTGGTTGGAGATGATTTACATTCTGAAATCCAGGCAGCAAAGGATTTAGGGATTCCTGCGTTGTTGTATAACAAATTAAAGTTGACCGATGAGAAGCCGACAGTTCCGGCGATAGAAAGTTTTCAGGAGTTAAAAGAATTTTTAGAGTAATGAAAAATGCTCGCCGGTCGAGACCAGCGAGCATTTTAAAAGAATTTTTGAACAGTTTATGATCGTTGAGCAACAACAACTTTCAGTACAACCATCGCGATATATGGAATCGCGGCCACAAACAACGCGATAAAAAGATCTCGCCTTTTATTCGGATTGGTATTCCATGCATTTGCATACTTGTTGAATATCTTTTGATCGTGTTCGTTAACGATAAATATGCGATGAAACAAGAGCGTTATAACAGTGTAGACGCTTAATGCAAAGATCATCGCATCTCCTTGCGAGGTAAACCAGGCATTTTTTACAAATCTCAATATTAATGTTTGGAGAAAAAGTATCCAGCCGCCTGCTGATAAAGAAAGGAGATACATTGATTTCAAACGTACTGCCTGACTGTCGGGAAAATAGCTGCGCTGACTGTAATGATGATAGATAGTGAAATAGACGTAATCTAGTTCTTTCACGGGTTTGGGTATTAGGGTTTGAACGGATAACTGACGATTAATAAACGGAAGCGTGACGAAATTAGTGTTGTATCGAATAGCAATAGGGCAGGAGAAAACACCTAATCCTGTGAGTTCTATGAAGATAAAACTTGAATAAAAATCAGTGAATAATCAGTACAAAAAAAGCGGTTCAAAAGCTTGCAAATGTCAATTCCATTCGAGTAGGGGGAGTGCCTCGAGAAAACGACGAATCGTCGCTTTTACTCAATTTCTAAAAAATTAACCAGTTGATTGGTAATAGTTTGCGTCTTAGGTTCGGAACCGCCTCAGTTCCGAACCGGTTGAACTTTTCCTTCCTCAATAAAGGTTTTCAAACTTCCATTTATATACTCGACCCATGCATTCGAACAAGCATTGTAACATTCAATCTCCTTAGTCAAACCTAGATGACGAAAGCAAACTTCAGTGTGCTTATTGTTGGCGATTATTTCAAAACTGATCATCGTGCCAGTCCACTCTGTTCTCTGTTTTACAAACGATAGATCACTTTCTGTAACAAGCCACACAATTTTTTTGTTGGGTTCTAATTCGATCAATCGTTGTTTGGAATGATGCACATCGCCGAAACGAACTTCAAACTCATCATTCAGCTGCCGTGTGTCTCCAGTCAAATTCTGCGTCCACCATCCAGTGACGTTATTGATAGCATCGAATACTTCCTGCGGCGTCTTCCTGACTACAATTGATATCTGTAAGTTTCCATCAGCCATTTGATAAATTTTTTTGGTGATTGCAAAAAGTTATTCGGGTAAATTCCATTTACGAAGCAATTCAGCATTAAACGAATCGCCTTCTTTTGGGTTTGGTTTGCCCGTTCCGGTAGTTATTAAATTGCGGAGACTAACAGTTATATAATTTGTCCATGCGTCGAAACAGATCTTATAACATTCGTATGCCGGTGTAAGACCAACATGTGTAAATTGTAACTGTGTTGTTCCGTTTATTTCCGAAATTTCAAAAATTATTTTTGTGTTCTGCCACTCGTTTTTATCCTCTGTGAAATTGAAATAGTTTTCCAATACAAGCCACACCACACGTTCTTTCGGAACAAGTTCAACCACTTTGATCTTGCATAAGTGTGCTTCTTTATGACGGTAGTTGAATGTCTCTCCCAGAACATGCGTTTGCCCATCAATTTGTTCGGACCACCAACCACGAACATTATTAACCGCATTATAAACTTCTTCACGGCTTTTGTCTACTAGTATCGAAGTTGTGAAATCTTTTGTTTCCATAATCCATTATTAATTGTGTGCTTCAAAAGTAATCGTCACGGCGGCATCTTAGCGGGTGCCAAATGGACATTCTGAGGGGTTGATTTGGACAAGTCCTTTTGTTAACTTTGTTGATATCATTTATCTCCGAAGCAATATGAAGCATCTTACTATCCTCGCTCCTAAAGGCGAAAACAACCTTAGCAGTATCATTGGTACATTCAAAATATTCTCACGAGCTAATAGCTACTGGAAACAAACCGGAAAAAAGCAACTGTTCAACATCCAGGTCGCTGGCATTTCAAAAAAAGTGGAATATTATGATTCGCTGTTTTCTGTGAAGCCACATTTGCACATTTCGGAAATTTCAAAGACAGATCTTATCATCATTCCATCACTAAATCATAACTATACTAAAGCTGTAAGTGAAAACCGGGTAATGATTGACTGGATCGCTCATCAATACAGACGAGGTGCAGAAGTTGCCAGCATTTGTACAGGTGCATTTATGCTGGCCTCGTCAGGACTACTCGATGGACGATCATGTTCCACTCATTGGGCGGCTGCTGATACTTTCGCCCATCTTTTCCCCAATGTAAATTTAGAGGCTGATAAATTAATAACAGATGAACACGGTATTTATACTAACGGTGGAGCCTATTCTTTTTTAAATCTGGTGATCTATCTTGTCGAAAAGTACTACGACAGACGAACGGCTATCTATTGCTCAAAAGTGTTCCAGATTGATGTCGACCGACAAAGTCAATCGGCCTTTACAATTTTTACCGGCCAGAAAATGCATAGCGATGAAGTAGTGAAGAAAGCGCAAACCTATATTGAAACACGGATCGATGAAAGGATTTCAATCGAACAACTATCTTCTAAATTTGCAGTCGGTCGACGAAATTTTGATCGCCGATTTATAAAAGCTACCGGGAATACTCCTATTGAATATTCTCAGCGTGTGAAAGTGGAGGCCGCTAAAAAAGCATTCGAAACTAGTTCGAGAACCATTAACGAAGTAATGTACCATGTTGGGTATGCCGATCCCAAAGCATTTCGTGAAGTGTTCAAGAAAATTACAGGTCTATCGCCCATGCAATACCGATTTCGATATAATAAAGAAGCGGCTGTTGATTAATAGGGGCCTCTAATCGAATTCGGAAAATTCAGTGTCATTTGTTATTTTACCTTTAGTTCTCCCTCTTTGTAATCGAACCAGTAGTGAATCTTTTGTGCTTTAACCGCAATTAGCACCAGGCCCTTGGTTTCTAGTCCGTCTGCAAACCATTGTTCAAGATCTGGCACCCAATGGGCTTCCATTGTTGCTTTTGTGGTAATCAATTTGGCTTTACCCGACACAATTATAAACGCGCCTTTCTTGCCAATAAAAGACAGGGTAACAGATTTATTTTGCTGGATATCTTTTACCTTTTGAGTATTGGAAAGTGAGAAGAAAAATGATTCGCCATTATACTTTACGTCTTTATTGTTACTCATTGGTCGGGCGCTTAACTTCCCTCGCGCCCCACTCGTAGACATCATGCAAATATCTATTTCGCGCATTTTAGTACTGATATAACTTAATGATCTTGTTGCCATGTTTTTTTTCGATATGCTTCAATTCAAATGCCAATAAAATCGATGGCCTTAGGACAAGTCTGTTTGAATTTGAGATGCCTGGCATTTCATATGA
>JACMLR010000351.1 GCA_014379515.1 Chitinophagaceae bacterium | reverse complement strand
GCTGATTTTTGTACAATGTAATCGACAAAATATCGTACTGCACGCGGCGCCATTCGCGCTGATGAAACAAATACTCTTGTCCGGCTTGTAAAAGGTTGCGAATTTTTTTTCTTGAGACTGCTTCTTCCGGCAGGCCATAATGATCGTTTGTCCGTGTTTTTACTTCGATGAAATGGAGAATTTCTTCTTTGGTACAAATAATATCAATCTCGAGGTGCGCATATCTCCAATTGCGGGTTACCAGTTTGAATCCATTGCGGACCAGCCATTCAATTGCGATGAGCTCCCCATTTTTGCCCGTTTCATTATGTGTTGCCATTACAAGTTTGTATTATTGCCATTTTGAAAGAGACTGGCGTTGTTGAAAAGTGAATTATCGCGATTTTAGTTTTTAATGTATGCAAGCGAATCGGAAGATATACAAGCTCGATGGTGTTATCCAGCATTATAACTGGGGCGGGGATCGTTTTTTACGGGAGTTGATAAATACTGCTGATGCAGGTGATCCGCCGTATGCAGAATATTGGATGGGCGCACATGATAATGCACCGTCTATCATTTCTACCAGTAACAATTCGAGTTATCGGTTGAATGAATTTGTCGCATCCGATAAAAAGGAGATCCTTGGACATGCCGTGTCTGAAAAGTTTGGACGGCTTCCTTTCCTTTTCAAAGTGCTTGATGTAAAAGACATGTTGTCAATACAGGTTCATCCATCCAAGAAGGCTGCAGAGTTTGGTTTCAGTGAGGAGAACCGCAATAATATTGCGCTTAACTCTCCAACAAGAAATTTTAAGGATGATAATCATAAGCCAGAGTTGATGCTCGCGTTAAGCCAATTTTGGTTGTTGCATGGTTTCAAACCGACAGAGCAATTGAGGAACATCCTTTCAACTATTCCTGAACTTGGTTTTCTTCTTCCCGTTTTTGATCGTGGTTCTTATGAAGGTTTGTATCGAACAATAATGGAGATTACCCAGAGCGAAGTCAATGAACGGCTTCAATCATTGATTGAACGAATCACTCCGCTGTATGAAGCGGGTTCACTTCAAAGAACGAGCGAAGATTTTTGGGCAGCGCGGGCATATCAAACATTTTGTTCAAACGATCGCATAGATCGCGGTCTCTTCTCGATCTATTTTTTTAACCTCGTTCATTTGCAGCCCGGTGATGCAATCTTCCAGGATGCGGGCATATTGCACGCGTATCTCGAAGGTCAAAATCTTGAGCTGATGGCTAATTCCGATAATGTTTTGCGGGGTGGCCTTACGAATAAACATATTGATGTTCCTGAACTATTGAAGCATGTGAGCTTCGTTCCCGTCTACCCCAGCATCATTCGGGGTATTGCAACTGATACCCCGGGCGAGCAACGATTTCTTACGATCGCTGAAGATTTTGAATTAAGGGAGTTGAAAATTTTTCCAAACCAGGAAACGCGCCTCACCAGTAACACATTGGAAATATTCCTTGTTTATCAGGGTGAGCTCCAGGTAACGACGGGCGATGATGATGTGCTCCAACTTAAGCGGGGAGAATCTATGATGAGTATTTGTGACGCTGAGCTCGTTATGAGGTCAACTGCTGGTGCAATCTGCTATCGGGCTACCTTACCGCAACCCACAAAGGGTGAATAAAATTTGTAAAACTAAGGCGGTGAATAAAGCTCAATTAAGCTATTTTCGCAGCTGAATTCTGAAGTATGAAATTGAATAAAACGACTATTTGGTACCTGGTCATCCTGATTGTAATTGCGGCACTTTACCGGGTTACTCCTCTCCGCGAATACGGTTTTGCACCACATATCGCGATGGCCTTATTTGGCGGTGCGGTGATCAAAGATCGGAAATGGGCTTTTGCATTGCCTTTGTTCTCAATGTTTATTTCTGACGTGTTATATGAAATTCTTTATCAAAATGGGTTGAGTCCAATCGTC
>JACMLR010000350.1 GCA_014379515.1 Chitinophagaceae bacterium | reverse complement strand
CGCCAGATTCTTGTGAATCTTCTCGGTAATGCAATCAAGTTTACTCAAGATGGAGAAATCATTGTTACCGCGCGCAAATCGGGTTTAGTTTACCAACATGGCGGATCATCCTTTATCAATGTAGAAATCTCTGTCCAGGATACAGGCATTGGGATTTCAAAAGAAAAATTAAAAAAAGTATTTGAGAGTTTCACGCAAGCCGATTCTTCAACAACGAGAAAATATGGTGGAACGGGCCTCGGGCTAACAATATCTAAAAATCTGGCGGAACTCATGGGCGGCCACCTGTCGGTAGAAAGTGATATTGGACAGGGAAGTACGTTTACGCTTCGACTTGAAATAGAAGTTGTCAATGAGAATCCACAATTGCGAACAGATCAGTCATTTGGTATCAGCCGCGTTCTTATTGCAGACGCAAACGCGAGTAATCGACGTTGGCTAAAAGAAATTCTTACCTATTTTAAAATAGAAGTTGATGTCGCTGGTAGTGGTAAGGAAGCACTGATGATGCTGGAAAAATCGAAACACACAGAGCAATGCCCGGGCTTAATCATTTGCGATCAGCATATGCCTGACATGGATGGGATAAGCTTCGTGAAAGAATTCCAGCAAAGAGCCGCGCTTGCTTCGATTCCAGTGGGTCTCATGCTCTCTTCCCTTGAAAAAAATCTTTATCAAAACGAAGCAGATAAACTTAAGATTAAACACCTGCTAACGAAACCAATCAAACTGTACGAGTTGTACAGTTTACTTTGTTCGCTTTCCTCGGATGCGCCGGATAAAGTAGAAACAGTTGCAAATGTACCGGTGATAGAACAGTTGAGTGAAACAGCAACAATCATGATCGTTGAAGATGATCCAATTAATATGCTCCTCATAAGTGAAGTCCTGCGCAAAATGGGTTTCCAGCTAATCAAAGCTTCCAATGGCAAACAGGCGTTGGAAATACTTCCGCTGCACGATCCGGTATTAATTTTCATGGATGTGAATATGCCGGAAATGGATGGGTTTACTACCACCCGATTAATCCGTCAGTTACCTGAACCTCATTGTAGCTTGCCAATCATAGCATTAACTGCAGATGCAATGGCAGGTGATCGCGAAAAATGCATCGCGGCGGGAATGAACGACTACGTTACAAAGCCGTTTCGCATTGAAGAAATCGAAGCGGTACTAAAAAGTAGAACCCTCCTCGTTTAACCGATTTTCCTGGCAGGATTTTTAAGAAGACCTTACAACTACATAAAGTAGTTTTGCGTCTTACTGTAAATTTTTCAGGAAATGAATAATAACAAATCGACTTCTCTTTTTCTTTGCATTATCATGGATGTGATTGGGTACGCAACGTATTCCATTCCGGTAATTGGGGAATTGGGTGATTTGGTTTGGGCTCCGATCTCTGCATTGATCTTCTTCAAAATGTTTGGAAGTTGGAAAGGGGCATTTGGAGCGGTATTTAATTTCGTTGAGGAGTTGATGCCAGGCCTCGATTTTATCCCTTCGTTCAGTCTCATGTGGTTTTTGCAGAACTTTCGTCGGGGTTCATCCCAGGAAAACTTACAATTACGCCAACGAATTAATTAATGATAAATCGATAGCCGATTCCTTTAATCGTGATAATTTCAAGCGTTTCATCATCGCGTATGTAAGAACGAAGTTTAGCAATATAAACATCGAGATTACGAGAATTGAAAAACGAATCGTTTCCCCATAGAAGGTTCAAAATGTCTTTGCGATCGATAATTTTATCGCGATGCTCGTAAAGTAGTTTTAGTAATTCGCTTTCTCGAAATGAAAGCTTCCTTTCTTCTTTCGCGCTGTTGAGTGTTTGTCGGGTGAGATGAAACGAGTACTTTCCTAGCTGTACTAATTCAGACGACGTCAACTGCCGACCGTTTTGCCGGAATCGAAGCGCGTTCTCTACGCGAACAATAAGTTCTTCCATACTGAACGGCTTTCGGATATAGTCGTTACCTCCGGAAGTAAATCCCTTAACAAGATCTGGCGTTTGTGTTTTTGCCGTGAGAAAAATAATTGGAATTTGAATGTCAATCGCCCGGATTTCACCGGCAATTGTAAACCCATCTTTGTTCGGCAACATCACATCAAGCACACAAATATCTGGCTGAATTTTTTTAAATACCTGTACAACATTGGCGCCATCAATTTCCATTACAACGTCGAACCCGCGACTTTCCAGGCTCTCCTTGACAATTTTGCCGAGGAACAACTCATCTTCAACGTACAATATTTTAACCGGGGCAGCCATCATTTATTTTTTGTTTGTTCTTCATGCGTAACGAACTCCGGGAAGTGTAACAGTGAATTTACTGCCGGCGGATGGCACGCTCTCGAGGTTTATTGATCCTTTGTGCATGTTTACCACATGAGCAACATAGCTGAGGCCAAGGCCATAGCCTTTTACATTATGTGTGTTGCCTGAGGGCACTCGAAAGAATTTTTCAAAAATGCGTTTGCGATATTCGGGGGAAATTCCAATACCGTTGTCGCGTACGGAAAGTTCTATCCCATTAGCCGTTTCGTTGAGTGCTACAATAATTGACGGATTGGAAATACTATACTTCAATGCATTGTCAAGCAAGTTGAAGATTACGCTGGTAATATGAAGTCGATCTGCCTTCAACATAAAATTTGAACCATTATTGTTTACTTCGATATGTGCTTGATACTTTTCGAATTGTAAACGCATTGAAGAAACAACTTCATCAACAAGTTCTTTTAGGTCGAATACCTCTTCTTTCACTTCCATCTGTTGTTTCTCAAACATTGACAACTTCAACACCTTATCAACCAGCATGGAAAGCCTTTGTAACTCACTCGCGGAAATTGAAAGGTATTCCTGTGTTCGTTTAGGATCCTGGAGTGCGTTGAAGTTTTTAAGTGCTTCGATTGCAACACTGACAGTGGCAATTGGGGTTTTTAGTTCATGGGTTATATTGCTGATGAAATCATTCTTGAGTTGTGTCAGTCTGCGCTGTTGAATATAGTTTCGCAACAAAAGAATAAAAGAGAATACAGTAATGCCAACTAGAAGAATTGAAACTAATATTGGCATCCTTAGCCGTTTGAAGATGTAGGCATTTGTATTTTGCAATTGCACACCGAATGTTAAGGGGCGAAAAAAGCCGATCGTCACTTCGTCTGCATCTTCCATTTCACGAAACAGCGGATCTTCCTGTCGCGCACTTTCTTTTCTTGAAATAGCAAACCCAACATCAATTTTTTCGTTTTCAAGCAATTTTGAATAGCGCTCCGCAATTTGATGAACGCGGATGGAATCCTGCAATGAGTCGACGCCCCGGAGAACACGAATGAGTCCTTCCTGGCCTGGGCGATTATAAATTTGAACAGTTCGCAATCCAGTGTCACCAGCTGTTCGACCGCGATACATTCGATCGTCCTTCATTGAAATTACAAATGAAGATTCCCTGGAGCGCGATGTATCGATTAAGGGAGCCCTTATTCTAATTGCAGTATCGATCGTTGTTGTATACCGCATTTGATTCATAACACCTACTGCCTGCATTCCCGAGGTGGTTCGAACCCTGATAGTAGTATCCAAATTAAGGATAGCGGCCTGGGTTTGATATATCGCCTCACGAAACAACACATTGGTACGGAGACTAAGCAATTGTTTTTCTTCCTGGTAATTTTTGTTCAACCAGTATAATTGAAAACCCAACACCGCGATAATGGCGATCGACATGAGAAAGATGGAAATATGCACCCGGCGTTTATTCACAGATTGAAAGTAGTTCAAAGCCCGGAACGGCTCAAAATGCATTAACCTTAATTAACATTAAAGCAAGCTGCATTAACCGCAATTGGTACTGGCCAATACTAGCTTTGATTAAAACTAAATATTATGACCAAGTACATAGCGGTAGCGGCCCTGGCAATCGTCAGTTTGCAAGTGAACGCACAACAAAATGAAGGAAAGATTATCTACACTAGAACTACGCAAATGCAGATTCGAATCGCCGGCGGAAACAACGAAATGGAAAATCTTATGCCGCGGACAAGGACCGATAAATTTGAATTGAATTTTGTTGCTGATAAAAGTATGTGGAAGCAAATGGAACCAGAGGAACAGGAAGCGACGTCGTTTGGCGCCGTAGGTGATGGTGGAACAATGCAGATCCGAACATTTGGTTCTGGTGGCGACGATGTCATGTTCAGCAACCTGGCAATGCAAAAGAGAATAGAGCTGCGTGAACTCGGTACGAAGAAGTTTATCGTAGATGATAGTATTGTTCGGTTGAATTGGAAACTGAGTGATGAAACGAAATTAATTCTCGGGCACACATGCCGGAAGGCTGTGTCGCAACGGATTTCCACACGAATGATGATGAGTATGGAGGATGGAAAGACGGAAAGAAAAGAAGTAGCCGACACGGCAAATATCATTGCGTGGTTTGCAACAGACATCCCGGTAAGCACAGGCCCGGGTGAATACCAGGCTCAGTTGCCAGGAGCAGTGTTAGAGATTGATGTCAATAATGGTCGCTCGAGCTTCAAGGCCATCGAAATAAATCCAAAAGCGGACATAGCAGTAATTAAGGAGCCAAAAGGGTCAAAAAGAATTTCATCTCAGGAATACGTCAAAGAGCGGAATAAACTGATGGAGGAAATGGGAAGAAATAATGCCGGGCCGGGAAGAACGATCCGAATTGCAAACTAACAAGGAATAGAAAAGGCGGCTGCGAGAAAACTTTGCAGCCGCCATTTTATTTATGTCGAATTACATCCCGATTAATTTTTGCATTGCTCCTTTTTTCAACGCGGTGAAATTTGCTTTCACATTCAGGAAGCCAAAAACATTACCTGTTTTCGGATCGTATTTCATTACTACAGGAACCCAAATATCATCAAAGACCCGAACACGCAGTGTTCCATTCAAGGTGAAGATTTCTTTCCGCTCATCCTCGTAGATGCCATTAAAGATGCGACTATAAGCGGCACTTAACTTAAACTCGAAAAAGGATAGGTCTGTTTTCATCGACCGCCACACGTAGTTCAATCCGCCTTCAAAATTTAAAAGGCTTCTCCGCAAATCCCGACCTAGGCGCAACGTATCATCCAGAATATTATACATTCCTTTTACATCGAACTCTACATTGTGATGTGATGCGGGATTAGATATCCCTTTCAATAATTGGGTCGATACCACGACATTCGAAAACATGAACTGATCTTCATAGGTTGTATCGGTTACTCCAATTGTCCACAACAACCGATTTTTAAATGCATTCTTCACTTCGTTATATCCATTACTTACAAGGTCTTTGATGTTAACGTTATTGTTTGAACTGATCAATCGTTGCAATGCTTCAAGATTATTATCAGCAATGAGTTTTTCAATTACCGCACGAACGTCTTTGTCTGCCTGCGCGAGTGTGAAATCCGTTGTTCGGGTGAGTTTCGTCCATTGCTCATCCACGCGTTTGGCGAGGTCGGCATTATTGGCTGGATCAGTTGCATACTGATTCACTACTACGTTCAGTGTTGTAAACTCCGACCGCTTTTTTACCGCGAGGTCAACAAATTCGCGGTAAACAGTATAATCGCGTTTATTGATAATAGCATAGTTCAGCCCTGACGTAAATCCATTGAACTTGAAACTTGAGTCGAGCCTCAGACCAAAACTAAAATTGAGATTGCGCAATGCCTTGAAGCGTGCATAATTTGTATCGATTGCAAGTTCGGGGCGGGCGCGCATCATAATGGCATATGGATTCGATGTAAAGCGAATATCCTTTTCCGGGCTGGTAAGCCGCTCGAGACCTAATTGAAAAAAACTGGTAAGGACATCTTTATAATTACCCGTTGCGAGCGAATCTGCTGTAAGAATTGGCGGCGGCAATTTCGCATCCTGCGCCGCGGACCGTATGCAAAAACCGAGTACCATCACCACGATGGTGCTATAGATCTTAAATGATTTCATTCTTTTTGATTTTTATGACAGGATAATGAGTTTGTCTACTGCTGAGTCATCGCTAAACTCAAGCGGTGTTGCAGGGTCTGTCTCTCGTTCCGTTGTGATGACGACCTTCCCCGAAGCGGTAACACCAAAAACGATGCGGTCGCGTGCCTGTCCATCCAAAAAAGTAATAACATCAGACTGCCTGATCGTTTTCTTGCCGAGGATTTTACCGGCTCGAATATGCGTTGCTTCAAAATCCCCAAATCCTAATAGAAAATCAACCTTCAAAATAATATCACGGGTTTGTGATGCTGGTTCGTTGGGCGTAAGGATGTCGCGTGTTTGTCGCGGCCGGCTCGTGCGCGTTTTAGGAGGAGAGGATGCATTGCGTTTGGATTTCGAAGTCTTTTTAACGGTCGATCCTCCACGGGCTAATTTTGGAAGCGAGCTCACTGCCTTCTTCACCTTCTTGATTAGTTTTCCAAGAAAACGGGTGGCAGGTTTCCTGGTCGCGACCGATGCTTTTTTCGTGGCCGATTTCGCGGCAGCCTTTTTCTTAGGTTTCGCTGGAGACTTGCGGGTTGAGGAACGGGTTGATTTTTTTAGTGGTTTCTTTTTTGAAGATGTTGTTGCTTTCTTAGCGGTTTTTTTTGCGCCCGCCTTTTTTTTCGCAGCCATATGATTTGGTTTAATTGCCTACTCTTTATCCGTTTTCGGCGTCCCGGTTCGTCACATAGGTAACAGTACGGTGGATCAAAAGTATCAACATAATCCGATTTAAAACATGTTGTAAGCGGAAGTTGATCTCCTAATTAATTTAAAGCTATGCATTGCCGTTAAAATTCTTACTGATAATTATTGAACGGTAGGCCCCATTGTGTATTCGCCATTTTGCCGGTTGATTATTTTCAGCCCTGGAAGGGCGTGATGTGATAGCCCATTGGATGCAATTGAAATTATTTAAGGCCCCGGAAGGGTGCGGTAACATCATCGACAATTGATATGATCAATAACAATTTAGCGCCGCACGAACGGTAAAATTTATATGCCGTGTGATCTTTTCAATACTCTTTTAATAGTCATATCCCGCCCTTACAGGGCTTTAACTCCTACAATGCATCACCGATGGGCTATCGCCCATCGCTATTATATTTCGCCCTTCCAGGGCGAGAAGAAACGGTTGCGGTGATAGTGTTTTTTGCTTCCCATCGATCTTTGAATTGATAGCAAGGAAATGATTTTCAATTGATCGTTTGACTTCAGTCCTGACAGGACGAGATGTGATATCGCCCATCGCTATTATCTTTTGCCCTTCCAGGGCGTGGAGAAATGCTTGCCATGATCGTGTTTTTTTACTTCCCGTAGGTCTTTGAATTGATAGCAAGGAAATGATTTTTCAATTGATCGTTTGATTTCAGTCCTGACAGGACGCGATGTGATAGCGATGGGCGATAGCCCATCGAACGTGATGTAAATTTTTTTCAAACTCTGTAAGGGCGGGATATCATCACAGACCATCATTGAAATTATGTAGAGCACCGCGCGACCTACGATGGGTTGTAACATTTATGTTGGCTCATAACTTTTGCGAGATATATTTTTAAGAAGATATTATCCCGCCCTTCCAGGGCTTTAACTTCCTCCACTCGCTAACGATGGGCTATCGCCCATCGCTATTATATTTCGCCCTTCCAGGGCGTGAAGAAGAAGATTGTCGGCTAATTTTTAATATCTCATCAGGGATCTAATGATAGCAGTAAGATTCTACTAACAGCAAGGAAAACGATCGTTTCATTTAGTAGTTTGTTTTCAGTCCTGAAAGGACGCGATGTGATAGCGATGGGCGATAGCCCATCGAACGTGATGTAAAGTGTTTTGAAAGCCCTGTAAGGGCGGGATATCATCACAGACCATCATTGAAATCATTTAGAGGACCGGGCTACCTACGATGGTTGTAACATTTATGTTCGCTCATAACTTTTGCGAGATATATTTTTCTTAAATGTTATCCTGCCTTTATAAGGCGGACATCCATTTCCATATGTAAAATCAAATATGTTCTTCCAGTTGGGATGAATCCCATTTACGAAAAGGAAAAACCCGATATTTTCTGAAGTAATAACTATGCGCATCTCATCTTAGGATGATAATTTAGAGATTGGTACTCTTATTCACCCTTGAATGGGTGTGATTCGATACCGGTGGGCGATAGCCCATCGAAAAGAAACCAAATTTTTGAAAGCCCTGAAAGGATGGGATAACATCATGGGACAATCGCTTGTTAATATTTACGCCCACATCATTTTTAGCACAAAAAATCGGCAACCCTTAATTGATGGCCCAATAGAAAAGGAATTGCACCGATACCTTGCCGGAGTCATTAATAATCTCAATTGCAAAACGATCAAAGTCGGCGGACATGTCGATCACGTACACGCCTTATGCATGCTTTCTAAGCAACTTCCTATTACAAAATTGGTCCAGGAGATGAAAACAGATTCTTCCTGGTGGATTAAAAGCAGAGGGGAGCAATACAAAAATTTTTACTGGCAAGATGGTTACGGTGCCTTTTCCGTCGGGTGGAATGTTGTTGATACGTTAGCCGCATATATTGAGAACCAACATATCCATCATCGGAAAATAACTTTCCAAGAAGAATATCGTGCCTTTTTAATTGAGAATCGGGTGGAGTACAGCGAGACCTATGTTTGGACATAAGGGTTGAGGTCTCACCGTAGAAATTGCCATTTATTTTTCTTAGATGTTATTCCGCCCCTCCAGGGCTGTGACTCTTCATGATGCGTCAACGATGGGCTGTCGCCCATCGCTATTATATTTTGTCTAAAAGCCCTTTCAGGGCGAGAAGATTGGTTGCGCTAATTTTTCTCGATGGATCGCTTTGTATTGTCATAAAGATTTTTGGCGCGGTGGATAACCCCATTTAGTGAAATAGATAAATAATAAAGCGCAATTAATTGACAAAAAATAACGGAAACTTGCTCTCAGCCCTGGAAGGGCGCGATGTGATAGCGATGGGCGATAGCCCATCGGATGATGTATAAATCTTTTTAAAGCCCTGCAGGGGCGCGATCACATCATCGACAATTGAGACTATTAATAACGATTTCGTGCGCGCCACAAACGGTAAAAATTTATCCCGCCCTTACAGGGCTTCAACTTCCTCTACTCGTCAACGATGGGCTATCGCCCATCGCTATTATATTTTGCCCTTTCAGGGCGTGAAGAAATGGTTGCGTGATGGTGTTTTTGATTCCCGTAGGTCTTGGTATTGATGGGAAAAAATGACTTTTCAATTGATCGTTTGACTTCAGTCCTGAAAGGACGCGATGTGATAGCGATGGGCGATAGCCCATCGAACGTGATGTAAAATGTTTTGAAAGCCCTGTAAGGGCGGGATATCATCGCAGACCATCGTTGAAATCATGTAGAGCACCGCGAGACCTACGATGGGGTGTAACATTTATATTGGCTCATAACTTTTGCGAGATATATTTTTACGTAGATATTATCCCGCCCTTACAGGGCTTTAACTCCTCCACTCGCTAACGATGGGCTATCGCCCATCGCTATTATATTTCGCCCTTCCAGGGCGTGAAGAAGAAGATTGTCG
>JACMLR010000349.1 GCA_014379515.1 Chitinophagaceae bacterium | reverse complement strand
TTTTAAAGAAACAAGTGTTTTGTTATTGCTTCTGGCAAACTTTGGGGAGACGTTTTTGCGCGTCGGGATCTGCAGTTACATCATCGGCATCGTAGCCCACGTTAGCGATCAACGCCTTGATATTTTCGACGTTTGTCCGTTCAGTATAATAGGTCACTTTTGTAGTTTTCCGCTTGAAGTCAACCACTACTTTTTGTATTCCTTCGCCCCTATCTAAATCGTCTTCAATTCGCTTTTTACAATTTTCGCAATGTACAGTTGGTGTTTGGATAGTAACCGTCTTAATAGCCTTCTTTGTCTGGCTATTACCGACAAAAGAAAACACAAAAAAGGCCAGGACAAAAACGGCGAGCTTCTTCATAAAGGATGTTTGTCCAAAAGTAACGACAGAAGCTGGGAAATGAAAGTGCCGCCGACTATTTGTGCTTTTGCTAGCATTTATCCGGTGGTTATGCCCTTCCAGTTGGCCGGATCTTCGCGCCAGCGCAAAATAACATCCTGATGTTCGGGGGAAATGATGCCTTTGTCAATCGCCAGTTCAATAAGGACTGTAAAATTGGTGAGGGAATAATAACTTAGTTTATAACGTTCAAATGCTTCGGCGGCAACGGGGAAACCATAGTTAAAAATTGAAACCATGCCGATTACTTCCACCCCCGCATTCTTCAAAACGTCCACCACTTGCAGACTACTCTTGCCAGTAGAGACAAGGTCTTCCACTACTACAACTTTTTGTGCTGCGGTATAATAGCCTTCAATCTGGTTACCGAGCCCGTGCTCTTTAGGTTTAGGGCGAACATAGATAAACGGAAGTTTCAATTGATCGGCAGCAAGTGCACCCCATGCAATTCCTGCGGTTGCTACGCCTGCAAGTAGGTCGGCGTCGGGAAATTTTTCAAAGATAACGTTGCACATTTCCGACTTTATGTACTCCCGGATATATGGATATGATAAAACCTTGCGATTGTCGCAATAGATCGGACTTTTCCACCCGCTCGCCCAGGTGAAGGTTTCGCGTGGGTTTAATTTTATAGCATTAATTTGTAACAGCTTTTCTGCTATCGCCTTTTCATTCGTCATATCAAGTAAAGGTAATGCGAAGCAGGATAATTGCCTTCCATTAACATGCAGATAAAAATATATTTTAACGACAAACCATTGTACCTGGTGTCGGCACTGGATGCAGAATTAGAAGCGCTTTCGCATCACTCGGAGACTGTGCTGATGGATGAGTTATCCAATGCCGGCATCAACTCACTGCTTCATGAAATGCGCGCGAATCAAATTCATGCAGGCATCTTCATGCATCCGGATATTGACAAAGCAAAAAAAGCAATTTGGAAAAAATTTACGATTATCCAGGCCGCCGGAGGAATTGTCCTAAATGAAAAAAAACAACTCTTATTCATCTTTCGTCGTGGTAAATGGGATTTGCCCAAAGGAAAACTGGATACAGGTGAATCAATTGAGCAATGCGCAGTGCGCGAAACCGAAGAAGAAACAGGTCTGAAAGATGTTGTTGTTACGGACCATCTTCTTACAACGTTTCATACCTACGATGAAAATGGCAAGCATATTTTAAAGGAAACGTATTGGTATTTGATGAACGTTGGCGGTGAACAAAATCCGGAACCGCAACTTGAAGAACAAATTACAGCACTTGAATGGGCAGACCGTGATAACCTGCAGAAATATGTGGCTAATACTTATCCGTCGATTCTCGAAGTACTGAAAGCTGGAGATTTCCCTCTATAATTATTGGCGTTTTAAAATAGCAACGGTCAGCCTGCTTACGCAAACCAGCTTGTTCTTTTCGTCATGAATTTTGATATCCCATATATGGGTAGAACTACCAACATGGAGCGGTGTTGCCGTTCCGGTAACAAATCCATCACGGGCAGCTCGCACGTGATTAGCGTTTATTTCGAGACCAACGCAGATAAACTGAGCGTTGTCAATAATCAGCGCAGAGCCGACGCTGCCTAACGTTTCAGCAAGTACACACGATGCGCCACCGTGTAATAAACCAAAAGGTTGTTTTGTGCGATCATCGACAGGCATCGTTGCCTTTAAGTAATCTGCTCCGATCTCCAGCCACTTAATTCCAAGATGATCTGCAAGGTGTTTACCTACGAATGATTGAAGGTCAGTCAGCTCGATATCTTTTTTAAGCCAAATCATTTTTTGAGGGATTGATAAACAAAATCTGGTAGAAAATGAGATGCATCACCTCCGTTGCGGATGATATCACGAACAATAGTAGAAGCTACTGAAGTATATTTCGGCTCTCCTGTGAGAAAGATCGTTTCCAAATTTTTATCGAGTGTGCGATTCGCGTCAGCGATTGTTTTTTCATATTCGAAATCACTCACGTATCGAATGCCTCGTAAAATAAATCGTGCTCCGATTTGTTTACAATAATTTACGGTCAGACCTTGATACACCCCGCTCTCAACCTTCGGTTCATCTTTATAAAGTTCCCGGATCCAATGCAATCGTTGGTCGGGTGTAAACATGGGGGCTTTTGCAGAGTTCAGACCAATTCCTACAAAGATCTTATCAAACAATGGAAGTGCACGATTGATAATATCGGTGTGGCCAAGGGTGACCGGATCGAAAGTACCAGGGAATAAACAGATGCGTTGCATAAAACAGTTGTTTAAAGCACGAAGTTCCTGTTGTGCCGGGATGAAGATATCAAGAAGCTTGCGGACTTAATAAGTACAATGCGGCCATCCTGACGGCCACGCCATTCTCCACCTGTTGCAGAATAATGGACTGCCCACTATCTGCCACATCACTATCGAGTTCAACACCACGGTTAATAGGACCCGGGTGCATTATTACAATTTCGCGGTTGAGTGATTCGAGCAATCTTCGATTGATTCCGTAAGCCAGGCTGTATTCCCGCAAAGAAGAAAACAATACCTGGTTTTGTCTTTCAAGTTGAATACGTAAAACGTTTGCAACATCGCACCATTCAAGTGCCTTGCGGAGATTGTATTCGACCCTGACATCGAAGGCTTCCTTCATGTGTACGGGGATCAATGTTGGAGGACCGGCTACTGTTACTTCTGCACCCATCTTTTTCAAAAGGTAGATATTGCTCATTGCAACACGGCTATGCATGATATCCCCAATTATCGCAACTTTTAAGCCCTTCAAACTTCCAAAGCGTTCCTGCATCGAGAAAGCGTCAAGCAATCCCTGTGTAGGATGCTCATTGATTCCATCCCCGGCATTTATGATTGCTGCCGGAATATGGCGCGCAAGAAAATGAGGCGCACCACTGGAGCTATGACGCATTACAACCATATCCACTTTCATGGATAAAATATTATTGACAGTATCAAGTAGTGTTTCGCCTTTTTTTACGGAGGAAGTACCGGCAGTAAAACTGATGGTATCGGCGCTTAGTCTTTTTTCGGCAAGTTCAAAAGAGATCCGCGTGCGGGTTGAGTTTTCGAAAAATAAATTGACGATGGTAATGTCGCGAAGCGAGGGTACTTTTTTAACGGGCCGCTGTAAAACTTCTTTGAATTGAGATGCGGTGGTAAGAATTGTTTGAATGTCTTCCCTTGTAAGATCGCGAATGCCTAAGAGATGTTTGGTAGAAAGCTGCATCTTAGGGTGTGAAGATAAGGAAAGGTTGGCATGTGCGAATTGCTAATTTGCGAATGTGCGAATTCCTAATTCGATGCGTTTGCCATGAAAGCAGCGCTGCGGAAATATCAAGTTTTTTTTACGGAAGCATTCGCACATTCGCAAATTTGCAATTCGCACATGCTCGCTCCTCTCAATTTTGCACATTTACAAATTAACTTTCTTCCAACAAAACCACTTCCTGCCTCCCATCTCTTGCCTTCCAAAACACTTTTACTTTTTGTGAAATGATTGAATCGATTGATTTGCCAACATAATCTGCCTGTATCGGGAGTTGGCGACTAAAGCGACGATCAATCAATACGCAAAGTTCAACTTTTGCTGGTCGACCAAAATCCAACAATGCATCAAGTGCAGCACGGATAGTACGCCCGGTGTATAATACGTCATCGATTAAAACGACATTTTTATTTTCGATTGTGAAAGGAATATCGGTGCGATTTGCAATATGGATTTCCTTACGGACATCATCCCGGTAAAACGTAATATCGAGTTTGCCGTAATTGAGTTTAGTGGAAGGTACTAGCCGCCTGATCTCATCAACCACCTGGTCGGATACAAATATTCCGCGCGGTTGTAACCCGATGAAGACCGTAGTTTCGAGTTTACCATGATTCTCCAGAACCTGGTGAGCGAGCCTTTTTATTGTAATTGCGAGTTGTTGTTCGTTCAAAACCGTTTTCAATCGAGCCGATTTAGCTCTAAAAATACAGCAATCCCCGCGGTCACTCAATAGCCAGATGAAATTCTTTTTTCAATAAAAAAGCCGGATACAGAAATCCGGCTTGAGAATGTTACGGAGAAACTTAAAGTGCAGGATTGTATTCGCTGCCGTCTTTTGGTTTCAGGTCACCAGTGATGATCATTATCAGGTCGATCAACGCCCAGATTCCAAATCCACCAAACGTCAGCAATTGAACAATTCCAATTACCGGGTAACCGAGGTAAAAACGATGGATGCCCAATACACCAACAAAAGCAACGAGTAACAATGCAACCAGCTGGCTTTTATTAGCGCCATTAGCGATTGCTTTGTTTGCTTTTTTCTGAGCCGATTTCAGTGCAATTGATTTGAAAAGGCCAAGCTTATGACCAGTCAATCGCTTGTATTCCTTCGGTGTCATGGTCAATAATTGGTCAGCGGTTACACTAACTCCGTGACCGATTGGAAACAATGGTGCAGGTGTGGTTGAAGGGGTTGAATTAACGGCTGCAAAGGTTTGCGTGAAAAGAATCATAACGGCCATTAAGAGTGTAATCATTTTCTTCATGAGCTAAACTGTTTTTGTGTTAACGAAATGGGATTGAAAACACAAACTTAGCTGCTGATAAAACATTTTGAAGGGTGCAACGGCTTAGTTGCAACGTTCGATGAATGAATTGTAGATTTCGATTGATGAGCTGATTGGAGATAGTTGCTCTGTTCAATGAAGAGGAAGTGCGAATAATAAGTGTTCGAATTCTTTGGAGAGCTATTATTTTTTTTCCATCGCTAGCGCCAATTTAACTGCTTCATGAGCATTCACAATTCTTCCGGTTGTTGAAAGTGTTTTGAATGAAACTTCCTGGTCAGTGGTTCCCGGCACTTTTACTGAAACCTCTATCAGCGTACCGGATGTGCAAATGATTTGAACGAGTTGCTCGGGAGTCAGCGAGGGAAAGTAGGATTTCAATAATGCAGCAACACCAGCAACAACAGGTGAAGCAAAACTTGTTCCGTCAACAGCTTCGTAACCATTATTGGTTGCAGTAGTATAAATATAGACCCCGGGAGCAAAGATGTCGACCACAGCGTTGCCATAATTGGAGAACGTCGCTGCTATCCCACCATTGCTTTCATCACCACTTGCACCAACCGTAAGATAGTTGCTCGCGATTTTTCCATCGAGGAAGGTTGGATTTGGGTAGAACGGTTGTTTCGAAACGTCCACGCCCTCATTACCTGATCCATGTACCAGCAAAACTCCTTTTGATTGGGCATAACGAACTGCATCATCAACGAAATGTTTGTAAGGCGATACCGGTTTTCCAAAACTCATATTAATAATCTTCGCCCCATTATCAACCGCATACCGAATTGCCAGGGCAACATCTTTATCATGTTCATCACCACCAGGTACCGCGCGCACAGCGAGGATCCTGACATTATCCGCAATACCCTCCATTCCCATGTTATTATTTCGAGTCGCTGCAATCACTCCCGACACAGCTGTGCCATGGTTACCACTTCCCTGCTTAAGATTGCTATTGCCATAAAACCGATCATTGATATCAGTATAATTATCTTTCGTTAATTGACCACGTAAATCGATCGGCGGTTCTTCTTTGCGTTTAATGTTAGCGTCAAGATTGTTTTTATATTTCCGGATATCCTCGAGTACAAAAGTGCTTGTGATGCTGGTGTCAGGAACCTGGTTGAAAATGGTGGTCCAGAAATCTGCCGCACGTTTAGTCGCTGGCCTACCAGTAATGAGCGGGTTGTTTAATTGCGATACTGTAAACTGGCTAACGGAGAGTACGGAACAAATCATTTTTCCAGATTCTTCCAGCCCAGTCAGAAATCGCGTCGCGTTGCCTATACTGGTTTTGGCTTCCTTATAATCCCTTTCGATCAATGAATCGGCGCGCTTCCACTGACTGTATAAAAATTGTTGATCTGCTGGAATGTCTTTATTCGATTTATTCTCAAATGCTGATTTCCAATTATGATAGACCCGGGCAATTTCGTGGGAATTTCGGTCAAGATTTTCGCCTGTTTTTGCCCCGCAAAAATTCCAGCCATAAATATCATCCGGGTACCCGTTCTTATCATCATCCTTTCCGTTGCCACCAATCTCTTTATCATTGACCCATAAAATGGATTTCAAATCCTCGTGCATAGTATCGATTCCACTGTCGATCACTGCGACTATCACAGGAGTTGCCTTTCTGCCCTTGAGTAATTCGTACGCCTGGCTTAAACTAATTCCACGATACCCGTCTCTCTGATGGTCGAGTAAATGCCAGCCATGTTTCTTTGGCTTTACTGTATCCTGGGAATGTGTGGTCCCTACTGAAAGCAACGCACATACCAATATTATATAAAAGGCTGACTTCATTCTGACCAATTCAAAATTATCATAACAATAAACAATCCCACTCATAATAGAGACTATAAGGCTCCATTTTCCGGTGAAAGAAATGGATATCGATAGTCAGTTGGCGGGTTAAATGTTTCTTTTATTGTTCGCGGACTTAACCAACGATAAAGATTCAAAATAGATCCGGCTTTGTCATTCGTTCCACTTGCTCTCGCGCCACCAAAGGGTTGTTGGCCTACAACGGCACCAGTTGGTTTGTCGTTAATATAAAAATTTCCGGCGGCATTTCTTAATCTGTCAGTTGCCAGGTCGATTGACGCGCGGTCTTGCGAAATGATCGATCCCGTAAGAGCATACGGAGAAGTTGAATCTACAAGTTCCAATGCTTTCTCGAAACCATTTGCAGGATAAACATAAATGGATAACACTGGTCCGAAAATTTCTTCGCACATCGTAACATAACGAGGATTCTTAACCTCAATAACGGTGGGCTGTATAAAAAATCCTTTCTTCTTATCACATTTGCCACCGACAAGTATTTCGGCCTTATCATCTTTACGCACGTTATCGATATAGGTTTTGATTTTGTCAAAACTGCGTTCGTCAATGACTGCATTTATAAAATTACCGAAGTCTTCGACGGAGCCCATCTTGAAACTTTTGACACCCGCGATCAATTTCTTCTTCACTTCTTCTGCAATGTTCGACGGGATATAGGCGCGGGATGCAGCAGAACATTTCTGACCCTGGAATTCAAATGCACCACGAAGCAAAGCCGTTGCTACAACATCAGGATCAGCAGATCGATGCGCAAGTACAAAATCTTTACCGCCCGTCTCACCAACGATCCGCGGATAGGTACGATAGTTCGACATATTTTTACCAATCGTTTCCCACATGTGATTGAATACTCCAGTTGATCCGGTGAAGTGAACACCTGCAAAATCGCGATGATTGAAACAAACGTTTCCGAGAGTCGGCCCATCAACATAAATAAGATTGATCACACCATCGGGAAGACCAGCCTCTTTCAATATTCGCATAAACATTTGCGCCGAATACACTTGTGTATTTGCACATTTCCAAACAACAACATTACCACACATTGCTGCCGAAGTTGGAAGATTACCGCCAATGGCGGTGAAATTAAATGGGGTGATGGCCAATACAAATCCTTCCAGCGCACGGTATTCCATTCGGTTGTGCATGCCCGATGAACTTATTGGTTGTTGCTTATATATCTCTGAAAGGAAATGAACATTGAAGCGAAGGAAATCAATCAGCTCGCAGGCGCTGTCTATTTCGGCCTGGTATGCATTCTTACTTTGACCAAGCATTGTCGTGCCATTCATATACGGCCGATACTTTGTTGCAATGAGGTCTGCAGCCCGTAAGAAAATGTTTGCGCGGGTTTCCCAGGGCATGTTAGACCACTGCTCGCGTGCAGCCAAAGCAGCATCAATTGCCTGAACGATGTGTTTTTCTTCCCCAACTGCAAACCGACCGAGCACATGATCGATTTCATGCGGAGGATGTATTTCCTGTTTCTTATTTGTATGAACTTCTTTTGAACCAATGAACATTGGTATATCAGGCGTTGCAGATTTCAACTCCTTTAATACATCCTGTAATCTTTTTCGTTCAGCGCTGCCAGGCGAATAATTGAGAACAGGTTCATTAACGGGCATCGGGTAGCTGAAATAACCAAGACTCATGTTGAAGAATTTGCGGCGAAATTAGGAATAAATGGCGAAGGAATGCGGTTCATGGAAAGACACGGAGGCTTGTTGAAATTGCTCGTGAAGCTGCACCCTGGCATCAGCAGGAAAGATCATATTTTCTCAATGAGCAAAAATTTCTATTGGTAAAAGAACGGCCTGGATGAATTGATATTAGTCGCCCTTCTCCTCTCCCTCCATCATCAAATAGGCTTTTACAAAGCCATCGAGATCACCATCCATCACCGGTTGCACATTTCCTACTTCATAGTCGGTCCGATGATCTTTGATCATTTTATATGGATGAAAAACATAAGATCGTATCTGTGAACCCCACTCGATTTTTTTCTTTTTGCTGTTACTGGCAGCCTTTAATTCATTCCGCTTTTGAAGTTCCATCTCATAAAGCCGGCTCTTCAACATCTGCATTGCTAATTCACGGTTTCCGAGCTGACTACGGTCTTGCTGACAAACAACTACAATGCCGGTAGGCAAGTGCGTTAGTTGCACTTTTGTTTCGACCTTATTTACGTTTTGACCACCTGCACCACCACTTCTTGATGTTTCCATTTTTACGTCGGCTGGATTGACCTCGATATTGATCGTATCATCTACCAATGGATATACATAAACTGAAGCAAACGAGGTATGCCGACGCGCATTACTATCGAATGGAGAAATTCGAACGAGGCGATGGACGCCACTCTCGGATTTTAAAAACCCATACGAGAAATCTCCTTCAAATTGAAACGTGCAACTTTTAATTCCTGCACCATCCCCATCCTGCCAATCCATTTCGGTTACTTTCCATCCTTGCTTTTCACCATACATGCGATACATGCGCGCAAGAATCTGCGCCCAGTCCTGGCTTTCCGTTCCTCCTGCTCCACTATTAATTTGTAAAACAGCCGGCAATTCGTCTTCCGGCTCGTTGAGCGTACTCTTGAACTCAGCTTCTTCCAGCCGATCAAGCGAGTGCTGGTAACTGTCTTTTGTCTCTTCTTCGGTGGCATCGCCACTTTTCCAAAACTCAAACAGTACGGCAAAGTCTTCTACAGACGATGTAGTGTCGTCGTATAGCTTCACCCAATACTCATTCAACTTAATGTTTTTGAGTATTTCGGTGGCGCGTTTGTTATCGTCCCAAAAACCGGGACTAAGAGATAATTGCTTTTCTTCTGCTACTTTGTGTTGGCGGTTCTCGACGTCAAAGAAACCTCCTCAGAACCAGTACACGGTCCCTCATATCCTGTAATTTTTCGATTGTCATGCGGCGAAGATATAGAAAATCAATATTGAAAGATTAATGTGCGTTTTCCTAATGTGCGAAATATGAAAATGTGCAAAATCTGCAAATTCCTCCTTTGCTGGACATTGAATTTATTATTAAGATTCTGAAGTCCTACTCTGAGTGCTGATCCCAACAATCACGTAAGCTGAATAAAGGCATTTGGCACATTTGCATATTTGCACATTTCGCACATACCCCATCTTACAGCTAACCAAAACAAAAGCCCCTGTTTTTTGTATTATTGCGTCATGATCCAGGCATATAATTTTCTCGCCAGTTGGCAGTTGTTTCCGGAAAAATGTGTCTACGAAAACGGCCATCGGCCGAAGAGCGGTATTTATAAAATACAAACGGGCAATTCACCCAAAGAACTATTTATAGAACACAACTGGGTGAGTTTGGAAAACCAGGCTTTTAATGCCGAATACCGCGTGATTGCAGATGGCGATTTGCACCCATTTGCCGATGATTCTTTTGCTGATCAGGCCCAGGTTGCAATCCCGGATGGCATTCGATTAGAAATCCATTTTTACCTCGCGGGCCAGGTGCACCTGCATGTCATTCATGAAATTCTGCCCAATGGCTATTTAAAAGTTACACAACAAGGCTTCAACCCTGATCACTCGGCATTCACCAACGCTGAGATTTACCATAAGCAAATGAGCGTTCTTCCTTATTCGTCATCCGTTTCAGGCGCCGTGATCAAACCAACCGAAGAGGGAGTTATCCGGCATAAGGCACTTACTGCAATGGAAGAACAGACAAACATGCAATTGGATCAAATTCGCAAACAGGTTGAGCTTCTTGCATTGCAAGCGCAGGAAATTCAGAAACGAAAGGAGTTATCAATATTGATCTATAGCGCGAAATTGAACTTCTCTCCAGTGATCGGCCAGGTTTATTATTTGTATGAAAAGAAAGATGAATCCCATATTCTGTCACTGGTAAGTCCGAAAGAATGGGGGAACAGTTCCGGGCCTTTTAAACGGTTTCTGGCGGGGGTGAAGTTATTGGCGGATCATACGTGGATGGAAGTTGTTTGAGAGTGTGGGTTGGAGGGGGAATTTTAGCATGTGCGAATGACTAATGTGCGAATGTGCGAATGACTAATGTGCGAATTCCCCTGCGCGTTCGTTTCAGTTTAGGTGATCCATCATGGCTCCAGGAAATCTGCAAAAAATCTCCGAAAAATATTTGAATGACCGAATGAAAGAATTCGCACATTAGTCATTCGCACATTCGCACATGCAGTTTTTCGTACCAGTCGCCACATTCAAAATTCTCACATTGTTTCTAAATTCCTAACTTTCGAAGATTATAAAAATAATTTATGAAAAAATCATATTTGCTTCTTGTTCTATTTGTCGGTTGCTACTTCCCATCCGTTAGTCAAACGGTGGATGAAATTATCGATCGGCATGTACAGGCTCGTGGTGGGAAAGAGAAACTAGCTGCATTGAAGTCTATGATCATGGAAGGAAACATGAATCAACAGGGCACCGACATCGCAATGAAGTATTACTATCTGACAAACAAAGCAACAAAGGTTGAATTTTCGGTTGCTGAACAAACGGGGTATAATCTCGTCACAGATAAGGGGGGTTGGACGTTCAATCCATTTGCTGGCAATACGGAGCCTACTGCGATCCCGGAAGCGCAATTAAAGGATCTGCAGGGAACGCTGGATATCGTTGGCCCATTGATCGATTATAAAGCAAAAGGTAATTCCATCGAATACCTGGGGAAACAAAACGTTCAGGGTGTGGATTACTACAAATTAAAATTGACAAGAGCCAATGGCAAAGTAGCGACCTACCTGCTGGATAAAGAATATCGTATTTATCAAACCACAACAACCACGAAAATGGCGGACGGTAGCGACCAGGAGACTGTTACGGAATATGGCGATTATCGGGTAATACCAGAAGGTTATCTGATTGCTTTCAAAAGAATAAGCGGTTCAACAGAAATCTTTTTCGATAAGGTCACAATCAATCCTGTGATTGAAGAAAGCGTGTTGAAACCACAAAACTAAAATGGGGAGAAAATTCAACAGCGATTTTGTTAAAATAATTTTGCCCGTAACGCATTCGGAAACAGTCATTCATCGTATCTTGCAAGCACATAATCATTAAAAAATTAACTTATGAAGAAAATTACTCTCCGCTTACTTACCCTTTCTTTGGCAGTAATAACACTAACAACTCCGGCTATTTCTTCTGTAGTTACCGAACCTGTTCCAGTAAATTCTTCAGTTCCATCTGATAATAAAGTTACCAGTGCGCTGGATGAATTTAACAGCCTTAGCCGCAAGGAAAGGAAGAGCAGAATCAAGGATGCAAAAAAATTGCTGAAAAATTATAAATCAGAAAAAAGAGCTGGGAAAGCCGCAGACGACAATACCGTATTGCTTGCAATCCTCGCGATTCTTCTTCCACCATTAGCAGTTTACCTTAAAGAAGGTGAAATCAACTCGAAATTCTGGATCAGCCTTATCCTTACGTTGATTTTCTGGGTACCAGGTATCATCTATGCATTGCTTGTTGTTTTCGATGTAATCTAATTCACACATTTAATTATAAAGGCTACCAATTCGGTAGCCTTTTTTTATGCGTTTATCGTTCACTTATGCCAAACAGGAATAATCGACTGGAAATAAAAAGTCCCGCCTTGTTCAGGCAGGACTTCTTTATAAGATTGCTGGAAATTAATAATCCATTCCACCCATTCCTGGCGCACCATGCGAATGAGGAGCTTCTTCTTTTTTCGGTCTGTCAGCAATCACACACTCAGTGGTGAGCAACATACCAGCAATAGAAGCTGCATTTTCAAGAGCGATACGAGTAACTTTAGTTGGATCGATAACACCAGCTTTCAACAGGTTTTCATACTCTTCAGTACGAGCGTTGAAACCATAATCACCTTTTCCTTCTTTTACTTTCTGAACAACGATTGAACCTTCGATACCAGCATTCGCAACGATTTGGCGAAGTGGTTCTTCGAGTGCTCTTTTTACGATCGTCATACCAGTCTGCTCATCCTCAAGTTGACCTTTTACTTTCGCGCTCAAACTTTCGATAGCACGGATATACGCAACACCACCACCTGGTACAATTCCTTCTTCAACAGCTGCACGCGTTGCATGTAAAGCATCATCTACGCGATCTTTCTTTTCCTTCATCTCAATTTCAGTAGCAGCACCAATGTACAATACAGCAACACCACCGCTCAACTTGGCAAGGCGCTCTTGCAGTTTTTCTTTATCATAATCGGAAGTCGTTGTTTCCATTTGTGCTTTGATCTGGTTAACCCGGGCAACGATTTCTTCTTTCTTACCTTTTCCACCAACAACCGTTGTGTTGTCTTTATCGATCGTTACAGAAGCAGCAGAACCGAGATAGCTAAGGTCAGCGTTTTCCAATTTGTAGCCTTGTTCTTCGCTGATGACGATACCTTTTGTAAGGATCGCGATATCCTGAAGCATTTCTTTACGGCGATCACCGAAACCTGGAGCTTTTACAGCTGCAACTTTCAATGTACCACGAAGTTTGTTTACTACGAGTGTAGCAAGCGCTTCACCTTCGAGATCTTCAGCAATGATCAGAAGTGGACGGCCACCCTGGGCAACTTTCTCGAGGATATGAAGAATGTCTTTCATTGCGCTGATCTTTTTATCATAGATCAGGATGTAAGGATTCTGTAATTCAGCTTCCATTTTTTCGCTGTTTGTAACGAAATATGGAGAAATATAACCGCGATCGAATTGCATACCTTCTACAACATCAACAGTTGTATCAGTTCCTTTTGCTTCTTCGACTGTGATTACACCTTCTCTACCAACTTTTACAAACGCTTCAGCAATCAGTTTACCAATTGCTTCGTCATTATTTGCAGAAATAGTAGCAACCTGTTGGATCTTTTTGAAATCGCTACCAACAGTTTGACTTTGTGAACGGAGATGTTCAACGACAATGCTAACAGCTTTGTCGATACCGCGTTTCAAATCCATTGGATTTGCACCAGCAGCAACGAGTTTCAATCCTTCGTTGATGATAGATTGTGCCAGAACAGTTGCAGTTGTAGTACCATCACCTGCGATGTCTGCAGTTTTGCTGGCTACTTCTTTCACCATTTGAGCACCCATATTTTCGATGGGATCTTCGAGTTCGATTTCTTTTGCAACCGTTACACCATCCTTAGTAATTGATGGAGCACCGAATTTTTTTTCAAGAACGACATTACGACCCTTTGGTCCAAGTGTCACTTTCACGGCATTTGCCAAAATATCAACGCCGCGTTTCATTCTGTTACGGGCTTCGATATCGAAATACAATTGTTTTGCCATTGTTATTTAGTTTGAAATTATTTAATTGATTTATCGGCCTGACGCTTACATCGGCACATTAAACAATAGCGAGAATATCGCTTTCTCTCATGATGAGAAGATCATCGCCTTCGATCTGGATTTCCGTTCCAGAATATTTGCCATACAATACAGTGTCACCTACTTTCACAGTAACTGGCTCATCTTTTTTGCCAGGTCCGGCCGCCATTACTGTACCACGTTGAGGTTTTTCCTTAGCTGTATCCGGAATGATGATTCCACCAGCGGTTTTCTCTTCCGCTTTTGCAGGTTTCACTATTACCCGGTCGTGCAGGGGGGTAACACTTAACTTGTTTTTAGCCATGATTTATCGTTTTGATTGTTTGAAGTGATTTTTCCCTTTGATTTTAAGGGACGGCGAAGGTACAGGAAAATACATGCCAGCTCCGGATAACCGGAAAAATTTTCAGTCACACTAAACATTTGACAGTGTTTGTCACGGGTATTTCCGCACATTCCCGACTCTCTGCCAGTTCAGGTATAAATCATTGGGCAACAGCAAGAGTTGAGGGGCATATTCAAAAACTAGCATCAATAAGGACGATCCCGCAGGTTCAAAAGCCCTATCTTCGCAGCTCCAAAAAAAGTTCTTAGGAATGATTAGCAGAAGAAATATTCGGGTGAAAGTGATGCAGGTGCTATATGCAGCCGAAACGGCGGAAGAATCGCTCAGATCCGGGGAATATGCAAAACAACTTCAGAAGCATTTCGATCTCACCAGGCAGTTACTCGTTTACTTTGTTCACTTTATTACAGAAGTAGCACGCTATGCTGAAGCCGATGCGCGCAATCGTGCGGCGAAACACCTGCCAAGTACGGCGGATTTAAACGTCAATACGAAACTGGCAGGAAATGAAATGCTTTGGAAGATCCTGGAAAGCCCGGCCTGGAAACAAGTCATCAAAGAAGATAAGCCGCAACATATCGATGATTCTGAACTGGTTCGGAAAATCTACCTGGAGCTGGCAGAAAAAGATATTTATAAAAGATATATCGCCGTTGCTGGTCGCGAACGGAAAGATGAAAAAGAAATCCTCAACTTCATTTTCTCAGAGTTATTGCTTCCCAGCGAATCCTTTACCAGCCATGTTGAAGAATATTTCACGAACTGGAACGATGATGCTGATATGGTTGTCCTCTTGCTGACAAACTTTCTTACCAAAGGATCACCCTTTAATTTCCAGGAAATCATCAGCAAAGAGAAAAAAGATTTTGGCTTTCTTTTACTGGAAACAGCAGTGGATCGAAAGGAAATAACGATGGATCTCATCAAACCAAAGCTTAAAAACTGGGATTCGGAAAGGATTGCAGTGCTGGACATGATCCTCATGCGGATGGGCGTATGCGAGTTTCTTTATTTCGAAACAATTCCCCCGAAAGTGACCATTAATGAATACATCGACCTGGCCAAAGTATACAGCACTCCGCAAAGTGGTCAGTTTGTAAATGGTATACTTGATAATATTCATAAAGACCTTGTGCGCGAAGACAAAATGCATAAAGTCGATTTCAAAACGAAAGGATAATTACATTTGCAGATTCGGATAGCACTTAATTAATATCATCATTATGAAAAGAGTATATATTTTATTTGTTGCAGTTGCTCTCATGAGCAGTTGTCTGAATAAAACAGATAAAGAAAAAAATCTGGCAGAAGCTACTACTGCACCCGTTGCAAATTCGGCTCCTTCCGATTCAGCAACTTTCACATCAATACAGTGGTTGGATTCCAGCAAAAGCATGGGAACAATTAACGAAGGAACAGTTTTGAAAGTTAGCTACCGGTTTAAAAACGCCGGCGAGAAGCCATTGGTGATTCAGAATGTGCGTCCTGGTTGCGGCTGTACCGTTGCCGACTACCCGAAAACTCCAATTGCTCCGGGTGGTGAAGGTGAAATAACGGCGGAGTTTGATAGCCATGGTAAAACGGGCATTCAGAAAAAGAATATTATGGTCGATGCGAATACTGCATTGCATTCCTATACGCTTTGGTTCGATGTTACCGTCAACAAAGCGGAAAAGTAGTTTCATATTAAAACATAAACAATCACAATGACAACTTTAGTTTATCTATTACAGGCTCCTGCCGGCGGTGGTACGCTTCAATTACTTTTGTTGGGAGGTATGATCCTGGTGTTTTGGTTATTCATGATTCGTCCGCAAGCTAAAAAAGCGAAACTGGCAAAACAATTCCAGGCCGACCTTCAGAAAGGAGCAAAAATTGTAACAATCGCTGGTATTCATGGAACGGTAAATAAGCTCAACGAAGATGGCACAACGCTCATGATCGAAACGAGCCCCGGCAGTTACATGAAAATTGAAAAAAGCGCAATCTCTATTGAGTGGTCACAGGCAGCAAACAAAGCGGCCGTTGCAACTCCAATTAAATAGTTGTTCTTCTTATTGAAATCTCAAGACCTGAATCAAATTGGGTTTTGAGATTTTTTTATTTCAATTTTGAAAAAGATTTTATTGCCATCTCATTCGATTTTTCATGTTGAAAATTGGTATCACAGGCGGAATAGGTTCCGGAAAGAGCACTGCTGCCCGCATCTTTGAGGTGCTGGGCATACCGGTGTACTATGCCGACACCGCAGCGAAGCGCTTGATGAATGAAGATCCTGCATTGAAAAAGGAGATCGAAAAACTTTTTGGACCTGAGGCTTACCATAACGGGCTGCTAAATCGCGAATATCTTGCTGCACAGGTTTTCGATAATAAATCCAAACTTGAATTATTGAATTCAGTTATTCACCCGGCTACGATCCGCGACAGCAATGATTGGATGGAAAAGCAAACTACTTCGTACGCAATAAAGGAAGCAGCTTTAATTTTCGAAAGCGGCTCGCAGGATACACTCGACTTTGTTATTGGAGTTTCCGCCCCGCAATCAATGCGGATTCATCGGGCAATGACAAGAGATTCGATTAGTCGGCCCCAGGTTATTTCCCGAATGAGCAAACAAATTGAAGAAACAATTAAAATGCGCCTCTGCGATTTCATTCTCATAAACGACGAACAACAACTATTACTTCCCCAGGTTCTATCGCTTCACAATCAACTGCTCGAATTATCAATCAAGAAATTGTGATGGAAAACTTTCCATCATTTGTTGACTACATCTTAGTAGCTCTGTTTGGAATCGTAATACCGTTTGTATCAGGCGTAAAAAGTTCTACCGCATTCAAAAATCTTGCTGTACCATTTGATTTTTATTCGCGTCGCCGTTTTTATATAGGCAATAGTCTTTTTCTTTTCTTGATGGCAGCCATCATCATTATTGTTTGGTGGCTCTACTCCCGCCCTTTCGATGTTCTTGGTTTTACACGGCCTTCTTCAATCGGCAAATCGATTCCATGGTGGATGATTGCGCTCTTTCTTTTCATGTACCTGTTCGATATGTTTTATTCGCTGTTCGAAAAAAATGAGCGGGAAGACACGATTGAAAAACTGCATGACCAAACACCGTTCATGCCAACTGAAATTCGCGATCTTCCTGCATACACGGTAATGTGCATCAGTGCCGGCGTTTTTGAAGAAATCGTTTTCCGTGGATACCTGATCAATTTCTTTCAATATGTTTTTGCATCGGTTCCAGCAGGCGCCGCCTGGGCGGTGATTACGCCGGCAATCATTTTTAGTATCGCGCATTTTTACCAGGGCCCTGGTGCGGTTTTCAAAATACTCGTTCTCTCCTTACTATTCGGAATGATCTTCTGGCATTCCGGTTCCCTCTATGCTGTTATCCTACTACATTTTTTTGTTGATTTTATCAGTGGCTTGCTCAGCATTTATCTTGCGAAGCAAAAGAAATAAGCTGCGTCAATTCCCTATTTTTAGGTGAGCTCCCATTTATTAATAAAAATCTTTCGAGATGGACCGCCGAAATTTTATTCAGCAATCTGGTTTTACAGCAGCTGGACTTGCCATTACTCCGATGCTTCCAGTAATTCCTTCAGCAAAAACAAAAATTGCAATGGTTGGTACCGGCCATCGCGGAATTGGAATGTGGGGAACGCCGGTCATCCAGGAATACATGAACACGATTGAATTCGCCGGGCTCTGCGATATCAATCCAGGCCGTGTTGAAACGGCAAAAAAAATGCTCGGGCTAAATGTAGTGCCGGTTGGGTTGAGGGGGCTGCACACAGCAATGAGGGAAGCACCTTTAACATGGGGCCGGATCTGTGCTGCGGTA
>JACMLR010000348.1 GCA_014379515.1 Chitinophagaceae bacterium | reverse complement strand
GGATGTTTGAGAAGTACAACGTCAATAATTCAATCGAGCTGCTGAATATAGCGGGGTAAGCCTGGTTCCGAACTGAAGCGGTTCCGAACCGAGGAGCTAATGCGTTGATAATCTGCAAAATCGTTCTACGAAATTTTCAGAATTGCCATTTGGGAAAGTCGCTTTCCTGCTAAAAATTTATTTTGAAAATTTCAAGTTCTGCTGACATAAGGCTGTCATTCGCCAGCATTTCCTTTGTTTTCTAAAATCAATACAATGGAGATAAAAACGCATCCCACAATGACAGTACTGTATAGTACGCATCAGACCACTATATCTGGTCTTTCTCAATTCGTAGGTACGGTTGTGAAAGAATTATTTACTGAAGCCGTATCGAATGATGTACTCGTCAGCGGCCCGGTTTATTGGGTGTATCATGGAATGGATGGGCAACCCGACACTGTTTTCACATTAGAGATCGCCATTCCAATTCAAGGAGTAATAAAATCATCTCGCTTTGCGACAAAGGAATTGCCAGCTTTCAAAACTGCATCGCATGTACATGAAAACGGGTGGACCAAGATTCCAGCCACCTATGCACAAATAATGCAGTTCATCGCAATGAATAGTCTGCAAATGACGGGAGAATGCCGCGAAATTTATTGGAATATCGATTTCGAAAATCCTGAGAATAATTTAACTGAAATCCAGGTTGGCGTGGTGTTGAATGGACTTCAACGAGAAAAGGATCTCATCAATCGACTCAGCCATTCTCCAGCAGCATTGACTTATTAATTTCATTATTCAATCGATCAATCATCACCATCATGAAAATCACTGCAGGCACCATAACATCAAAATTGAAAGAGAGTAAAGAATTTTATTTACGCGTACTTGGATTCAGCGTTGTTTTTGAAAACGATTTTTTTGTTCTGCTCTCCTCGCCCGGGAATGAGCAAATCAGTTTTCTGTTGCCAAATCATTCATCGCAACAGCCGATTTTTCAACAGCCGTTTCAAAACAAAGGAACTTATTTGACGGTGGAAGTAGACGATGTCGATGCCGAATACAAACGAATCAAAAACTTAGGAGTTGCAATTGAAGTGGAGATGCGGGAAGAACCCTGGGGAGATCGTCACTTTGCATTTTATGATCCTAATGGCATTGGCATCGATGTGGTGAAGTACACGGGACCGGAAGGAGCTTAGTGGAGAGAATATCGAATATAGAATGTAGAATGAATACAGGAGACTGAATGCAAAGAAGAGGCTTCTGTATTCATTCTACATTCTATATTCGACATTCTATATTCTACATTTCCCTCCTAAACCAAACTAACCCCCTCTTCCAACTGCATCACATAAATCTCTGGAGTGATGTTGAATTGTTTAGAATATGCGTGTATGATCTCCGTTGAAAAATTTTCTATGGCGTCTCGATGGACAATATTTATTGAACAGCCACCGAAACCGCCTCCCATCATTCGGGCACCAGCAACCGAAGCTATGGTTTTTGCTTTTTCTACAAGGAAATCAAGTTCTTTACAACTTACATCATACCGTTTACTTAGTCCCTTGTGCGAGGCATACATCATTTCGCCAAAACCAGAAAGATCATTCTGACGTAACGCCTCACAACCAGCAAGAAGACGTTGATTTTCGTTTACTATAAAAGAACATCTATCGTAAATCGTGGCATTGAATTCTTTCCAGTGACGTGTAAGCTGTTCATAGGTTACATCGCGCAGCGATTTGATTGATGGGTAATGCTTTTTCAACAACGCCACTCCCTCTTCACATTGCTGACGCCGAACGTTATATTCTGTACCGGCGAGTGAATGACTCACCATTGTATTTACCAATGCAATTTTATAATCGGGGAAATCGAACGGTATGTATTCGTATTCCAAACTACGGCAATCCAGTTTCATTGCGTGGCCTTTTTTCCCATGCAGACTTGCAAACTGATCCATTATTCCACACTGTAACCCCACAAAATTATGTTCAGTTTTTTGTCCAATTACTGCCAGTTCCATTCGTGAAAACCCGAGCGAAAACAACTCATTCAGTGCAAAACCATAAGCAGAGCATAATGCGGCAGATGAGCTCATACCGGCCCCGACAGGAATATCGCCATCAATAATCACATCGACGCCTTCAATCTGTTCTCCCGTTTGTTGAACATAATAAGTAACGCCAATGAGATAATTAAGCCAGCCTGTTCGGGGGGTTGCTTCATTAATTTCAAATGAAGCTTTTTCGCCGAATTGATTAGCAAACACGTTGATCGTATTGCTGCCGTTTTTTGCAATTGCGGCATAAATAGATTTATCGACTGCGGCAGGCAATACAAAACCGCTATTATAATCGGTATGTTCTCCAATTAAATTGATTCGTCCAGGCCCGGCAACAGTAAATGGTTCCTTTCCATAGAGCTGTCGAAAGTTGTCTTGTATCTTCAAAATCGCTTCCTTCAAAATATAAAATTGAGGTTTAAAATTAACCAAAACATCTACATTGCGTTTATGAATTTCGCATGTGAACGTATCACTCAAGAAGGCCTGATGTTTATTCGGCTTTCAGATTTGACATCGGGTACCCACGCAGATATTTTACCGTCATTCGGTGCATTACTTCATTCTTTGGTGGTCGTAACCTCCCAGGGAGAACTGAATGTTATTAATAATTACCCCAATCGTGCAGGGCTGGAGAAAGACCTGAGTCTTTCGTATAAAAGTTCAAAACTTTCACCATTCCCATGCCGAATTCGCGAAGGCCGGTATACATGGCAGGGAGAAGAATTCGAATTCGGGAAAAAGTTTAAAGATGGCTCAGCGATTCATGGTTTGCTATTCGACAAAGAATTTTCAATTCTATCTTTAAATTCAGACGAGAATGAAGCGGTACTTGAGTTGCAATATATCTATCGAAGAGAAGACAAAGGTTATCCATTCGATTACAGTTGCGAAGTAACGTATCGCCTTTCCGAATCAAATACATTGCAGATTTCTACGAGAGTTGCAAATCTTTCAGCAATGCCAATTCCTATCGCTGATGGCTGGCATCCCTACTTTACGCTTGGCGATTCAGTCGATGATTATACCCTGCAGTTTGATTCCATCGAAATCCTTGAGTTTGATGCTCAATTAGTCCCTACGGGTAAGCTAATTAAGGAACCGGGTTTTATCCATGGCAAAAATCTTGCTGGTATTGAACTTGACAATTGCTTTCTACTTTCGAAAAACGTCACTCAACCTGCGTGTCGGCTTCATAACCCTAAGGGCAAACTATCAATTTTATTTTATCCCGATACGAGTTACCCCTACTTGCAAATTTATACGCCAAGAGACCGGCAAAGTGTTGCGATTGAAAACCTAAGTGCAGCTCCAGACAGCTTTAATAATGGTATGGGGCTGAAGGTAGTTTCTCCCGGAACCAGTGCCACATTTAACGTCTCTTACCAGGTGCAACAACATTAAAATCGAGTAACTTGCCACAAAAGTTCGTATGCAAAAGCTGAAAAAATTGTCTGTCCTGTTTTTTGCATTCCTTCTGTTAGGATGCTATGAGGTGAACGAGGAAATCGTGATTAACGAAAATGGCAGCGGTACGTTCGTCACTCGTATGGACATGAGTCAATTACTCGAAATGATGCAAGGCATGGGCGGGGAAGAGATGGCGAAAGAAGGTCTTGACCGGCCGATCGATACAGTCTTCATGATGAAAAGTTTCGTCGACTCTGCAAAAGAGATCACCGCAGAACAAAAACAATTGTTGGCCAACGGGAAGATGCGGATGCAGATGAATATGGACAAAAAAGTTTTCAAGATTGATACAGATTTTCCATTTGCAAACTATGGTCAGTTACAACAATTGCTTGCAGGCACAGGCGGCATGTCTGCACTCGGCGGAGTAATGAAAAAAGTTTTTGGCAAAGATGGCGAGGAGAATAATCAGCCAGATTCTCCGAAAGATCCTGGAATGGGAGAAATGGCCGACATCTTTGATGCCACTGTTAACAATGGAACAATCAGCAAAAAGGTCAACAAAGCAAAATTTGACGCGTTGATGAGTAAACCCGAAAGTGATCAAATGAAACAACTTGGCACTTCTGGTATTGAAATTCTTTATACAACAGTCATCAGGTTACCCCGTCCAGTTAAGAGTTCAGACAACCCGCTGATAAAATTGAGCGACGATAAAAAAACGCTCACGATTAAATACAATTACCTCGAAGTTTTTGAGAATCCTGAAAAGTTCAACTACACGATCACCTATTGATTTCTTGCCAGACGATCAACCCGCCATGCCCTCGTTGATAAGTCTTATTTTTGATGCATACACTTAACTATGCACCAAACAGATTTTCTTGTTATAGGTTCGGGCATTGCTGGCCTGACATTCGCCCTAAAAGCTGCGAAAGAGTTTCCCAATAAAGAAGTACTTGTAATTACAAAGGCCCAGGCGGACGAAACCAATACCAAATATGCCCAGGGTGGTATTGCCGGGGTGTGGGACGCGGAAAAAGACAGTTTTGATAAACATATCGAAGACACGCTGATCGCCGGCGATGGCTTGTGCAATGAAGAAGTTGTGGAGATTGTTGTGAAAGAAGGGGTCGAACGAATTCGCGAGATCATTGAATGGGGTGCACAGTTCGATAAAGAGGCCGATGGCGATTACAAACTGGGACGCGAAGGCGGCCACAGCGAGTTCCGCATTTTGCATCATAAAGATGTAACAGGTAAAGAAATGGAGCGGGCGTTGTTAACCGAACTCGGCACTTATTCAAACATTCGCATCTTCAAACATTGTTTCGTTGTTGAATTGATCACTCAACACCATTTTGGTTATTTAGTAACGAAAGCAACACCCGATACCGAATGTTACGGAGTATATGTTCTTAACCGGGAAAACAACCAGATTGAAAAAATTCTTGCTAATACCATCCTGCTCGCTACCGGTGGGAATGGCCAGGTGTATCGTTCAACCACCAACCCTTTTATAGCAACCGGGGATGGCGTTGCGATGGTTTATCGCGCGAAAGGGAAGATTGAGAATATGGAATTTATCCAGTTTCATCCCACAGCTTTATATGAACCGGGTGTGCGTGGACAAGCATTTCTTATAACTGAAGCCGTTCGCGGCGATGGTGGAATTTTAAGAAATAAGAACGGCGAAGCGTTTATGGAACGCTATGATTCGAGAAAGGACCTTGCACCACGCGATATCGTTGCGCGCGCAATTGATAGCGAGATGAAAATAACAGGTACCGAGCATGTGTTTCTCGATTGTACGCACATGGATCAGCAGAATTTTATGGAACACTTTCCTAACATTTATGAGAAATGCAAATCAATCGGAATCGATGTGGCAAAACATATGATTCCAGTTGCACCAGCCGCACATTATAGTTGCGGTGGAATCAAAACAGATATATGGGGCTGCACGTCGATTAGAAATTTATATGCAGCAGGCGAATGCGCGAGTACCGGTCTTCATGGTGCAAACCGACTGGCAAGTAATTCATTATTAGAAGCGATGGTTTTTGCACATCGGGCTTTTCTTCATGCATCGCAACATGTATCGCTGAAAAATATTGAGGATGGCCGTAAAGAGTTAGTACCGGATTGGAATGCAGAGGGCACAACAGATCCAAAAGAAATGATTCTTATAACGCAAAGCCTTAAAGAAATTCAACAAATCATGAGCGACTATGTCGGGATTGTTCGAACCAATGTTCGTCTCGAACGAGCGATGAAACGTATCGATTTATTGTGGCAGGAAACCGAATCGCTTTATGTAACAACAACCTTATCACCGCAACTTTGCGAACTTCGAAATATGATCACTGTTAGTTACCTGATTGTAAAATGCGCCGGTTTCCGGAAAGAAAGCAGGGGACTGCACTTCAATACCGATTACCCGGAGAAAACAGAAATGGCGCAAAACATCATCCTTTAATTTCGTTTCAACATTCAATTATACTTCATGCAGGCAATGATTTTTGCAGCTGGTCTGGGAACAAGATTCAAACCATGGACCGATAATCATCCCAAAGCACTTGCATTGGTCAATGGTAAAAGCCTTCTCCAACGAAATATCAATTACCTGCAACGCTTCGGAATAAAAGATATCGTGGTTAATATTCATCACTTTCCTGATCAACTTAAAAAAGCCATCGAAGAAAATAAAGGCTGGGGAAGCAACGTAATTATTAGTGATGAAGGAAATGAAATCCTTGAAACGGGTGGTGGATTGAAAAAAGCAATTCCATTATTGCATGCTTCCCAGATCGTTTTGATGAATGCAGACATACTCACCGATCTCGATCTTAAATCGATGGAAAAATTCCATCAGCACAGTGCTGCTATTGCGAGTATTGCGGTGACTGATCGCAAAACCTCCCGCTATTTTCTTTTTGATAAGAATTCGGTTTTATGTGGCTGGCGTAATTCAACATCGGGTGAGGAACGGATCAGCCGTGAAGGATCCAATCTTGTCCCGAAGGCATTTAGCGGGATTCATATAATCAACAAAGAATTGTTGTCACTCCTGCATTGGCCGGGCAAAATCGGCATCGTTGATGTTTACCTGGAGCTTGCCAAAACACATATGATCAAAGCCTTTGATCATAGCGGCGGACTATTAATTGATGTGGGAAAACCGGATTCAGTAGGAGAAGCGGAGAGGATGTTTGAGTGATTGAATGTGCGAATGTGCGAATGACTAATGTGCGAATTCATCCATTCGAGTATGCTCTTTGGTCTAAATGTGCGAAATATGCAAATGTGCAAAATGC
>JACMLR010000347.1 GCA_014379515.1 Chitinophagaceae bacterium | reverse complement strand
ATCATTATTAGCCGACCAACTTTTGCAGCGCGGGTCATTTCACGTGGGTAAACCGACTTTCATAACCAAATGTATTTTTCATCAAACGCAACTCGATATTTTTCCAGCATCCCGACATATTCTTGCTGAAACGACATTGTGGAATGATGTTGATGTTGGCTCTCGATATAAGCGCTTACCCTATTTACCGCGTTTGGGCTTACTGAAAATGCTCCGTACCCATCTTGCCAATAAAAATTTTGATAACAATCATTTTTGGTTTTGATCCATTTTGAAGACTTTCTCTTGAGCTCTTCCATAAATTGCACCAGCGTAATCTTTTTCGACAACATGCACAAACTGTGAATGTTGTCAACGTAGCCACCCAACTGTATGACTTTACAGTCTAATTCGTTTGAAATACTGATTAAATAGCGGTGTAACTCTTTTTCAATCCGAGAATCGATCATCGGAAGGCGATTTTTGGTACTGAAAACGAGATGCAAATAATTTTGAACGAGCGATTGTCCCATATTTTTACTTTTGCCGCTCCAAGGCGTATTGTTCACGATCGAGATGCAAGTTTTTTCCAATCCTTTTACATTACGAGTTCACCAAAAATCGTTGACTCATTTGCATTCTATTATGTTTCGCGCAAAATCTAAAATCATGTTGGAAAATTAGCACCCTCTCCCAGCAATTTAATGAGTAAAACATCGGCGATTTTCCATGTTTTCGTTGATTAGTAGGTGCGGAACATGTCACTAGGTGTCGGGGTGTATTCGAACGCAAAGTAATTCCAGCTTCTTCGATCATCTCCGTAAACTTCGCTCGTAAACGCAGGTTGACGTATCGTGATGCATGTAAGCCCTGTAAAGGGCGCTGTGTAATAGCGATGGGCAACGCCCATCGAAAAGGATTTTTGCAAACCACCAAAATTGCAAACAATGCCGTTGAAAGAATAAAGGGTAACAATCGATCGTTTGAATTTTATTAGCACATTATTTCGGCGGCAACCATGGTTATGGTTTGTGTGCGCGGCGGATTACGTTTTTCGATGGGCGTTGCCCATCGCTATTACACCGTGCCCCTTCGGGGCGTAGTGCAACATTATTCTCAGTGTAGCATTACATAGAAGCCCGGACGCTCATCGTCTTCTAAAATAACAGAAAAGCAGTTAGTGTTCATTCAAACTACCTAGCACCGTTTCTCTTGTCAGCTGTCTGTCAGTTTCCGTTTTTCGTAACTGCTTTTCCAAGTCGCGTAACCATTTCCATTTCATACTACTCTTCCTTTGCAAAAAAACTGCAGATGAGAATATTTAATAGCAATGGGACAAGAAGAGTAGTGCTTTTCGCAACCATGATTTTAATAGCACCGTTACTATTTGCACAAACCGGCGCAATCACTGGCGTTATTACAACGAGCGATGGAATCCCGGCTCAATCAGTTAGTATACAATTGAAAGAAATTAAAAAAGGAACCGTGTCGGGTGCTGACGGTGCTTTTATTCTTCGTGATATTAAAGAAGGTTCTTATACATTGATTGTTTCTTTTGTAGGATTGCAACCAATGACAAAGTCAGTGACGGTAAGTGGAAGTGAAATTGTAACAAGCAATTTTACACTCACTGAAAATTCAACCCGACTGTCTGAAGTCGTTGTTTCATACAATCGCGGAATGAATGAAAGAATTGTTTCGGCTGGTAAGGTTGCTATCAAACCAATGGATCTCCCTCAAAGTATTGCAGTTGTTGGTAGAGAAGTACTGGAGCGTCAACAAATACTTCGATTGAGTGATGCGCTGATGAATGTAACCGGCGTTTATTTGTATGGAAACACTGGTGGTGGCCAGGAGGAAATCGGCGGTCGCGGCTACGCATTCAACAGTAGCAATACATTTAAAAATGGCGTTCGTTTTAATAATGGTGCGATGCCTGAAATGAGCTCCCTCGAAAAAGTAGAAATTTTGAAAGGAAGTGCGGCGATCTTATTTGGTAACGTGTCCGCAGGTGGTGTGTTGAATCTTGTAACAAAGAAACCGCGCTTCGAACAAGGTGGTGAAATTTCTTTTCGTGCAGGAAGCTATGATTTTTATAAACCTACCGTCGACGTGTATGGTCCAATCAATAATGGACAATCTGCTGCATATCGGATCAATACCACTTATGAGAAATCCGGAAGTTTTCGCGATGCAGTGAAATCGGAACGCTTCTACGTTAACCCATCATTGCTTTTTAAAGCCGGTAAAAGATTGAGCGTTCTTCTGGAAGGGGATTATTTGAATGATAGCCGCACAAGTGATTTCGGTATCGGGGCCATCAATTATGCAATTCCGGATTTACCACGCAGCCGGTTCATTGGAGCTGAATGGAGTTATTATAAAACAGAACAGAAGTCATTGACAGCCACAACAACTTACCAGCTAAGTCCCAAATGGGAAATAAGAAATACAAGTTCTTACCAGGGCTACGGTAGTGATTTGTTTGGCACGGGCCGGCCAAATGCGAGCAGTCAGTTTGTACAGGGAGATGGACGCTGGGTTCGCAGCATTCAGCGGAGCGAAAACCAGGAAAAATATTTCATCACTCAGTTTGATCTAACCGGGAATTTCAAAACAGGCAGTATCAAACATACATTCTTAGCTGGTGTTGATGCTGATAAGTATATTACCGATGCGACTGCATACACCCATACAAACGCTTCTATCGGGAACAAAAATATTTACGACACGATCAATGTCTTCGATCTAACTAAATACAAACAGCGGACCGACATTCCTTCCGTTACTGCAATTACCACCACACGCACGCCTATTCAACGTGCCGGAATTTATATCCAGGACCTGGTATGCTTGTCAGAGAAACTTAAAATCCTCGCAGGAATCCGATATACGATCCAGGAAACGACAGGCGGCTACATTGATTCATTAACAAAAAATAAGCGGACAAAAACATCAAACAGTAGTGACGCTGCGTTTAGCCCAAGAGTAGGAATTGTATATCAACCACTGAAATCTATTTCGGTTTTTGCGAGTTATTCAAATTCTTTCACTCTTAATACCGGTACAGATATTTTTCTGCAGACACTCGATCCCTCCTACATTAATCAATTCGAGCTGGGAGTTAAAACCGAATTATTTGAAAAGGTCTTATCTGCAAACGTTACTGCATATCAAATAGTGAACAGCAATCTTGCACAAACGGCATTGATTGATGCCAATGGAAATGCAAATAACAATTCTTCGATCAAAGAACTGGCAGGAGAGGTAACCGGGAAGGGATTTGAAGTAGATCTTGGTACAAGACCAATCCACGGCGTGATTTTAAATGCCGGATACAGTTTTAATGAAACGAAATTTACCGAAAGCAACACATTTATTGTTGGTAGCAAACTCCGCTACAATCCGCAGCATACTGCGCATTTAAGCGCTTATTACACCTTTAATGAGAGAAGTCCGTTGAAAGGATTTAATGCTGGTGTTATTGGTTATTATGTTGGTGAACGCGTGGGTGGAAGATCAACAAGAGTTCAGGTGCCGAATGATGCATTTCGGTTGATCCCCATACCTGATTATGTACAGTTTGATGCTTCTGTTGGATACAGCTTCCAGAAAATTAGTTTACGCGTGAAGTGTTCAAATGTGCTTAATCAACTTAGTTATAATGTGCACGATGATAACAGCGTGAACCCAATTGCGCCGAGATTAGTAGCTGCTACGATTGCAATGAAGTTGTAATAAGAAAAGTGATAATGAAGTAATCATAAAAAGAAGTAATCATAAAAAGAAAACCTCCCGATCGGGAGGTTTTTTATAGGGGTGGAATTCAGTTTTTCAGGAAACCTGGCCTTAATCAATCTGGTTCTTCAAGCAAACATTGGATCAGAATACTGTCTGGGACAGGTGTTTTTCATCGATTAAAAACGGGAGGTGAACGAAAATAAAAAGTTGAATTATGTTGAGCCTTTCCTACAAAAAGGAAAGGGGAGCAGGAATACTCCCCTTTTTAACCCCTAAACCCTAAACCGTAGAAAAGGTTTTTCATGTAATGCCTTATAAATCTAAATCTTTTAAGCTAACTGAATGATGTAAAACCCCTTAGGATTATCTGCAGATTTGCATCGTAATTTCCTTCACCTCCATTTTTCACTGCAAACCTTTATATAGATATGCTTTCTAAAAACAGAAATGATGCCAAAGGACCGGAATGTGGAAAAAATGACAATATCCTTATAACACCGGAACCGCTTTCTGAGATTTTAGCGGATCAGCGTTATTGACCCCGACTTTCGGAGCTTTTTGCCGCCAACATCGAGCCCTTCTATTAAGTAGTAGAATATGCCGGGCGGCAGGAATTTTCCTTTAAATGTACCATCCCATTCGCTGGTTAAGTCCTTGGTTTCGAACACTTGTTGGCCCCATCGATTAAAAATCTTCAAGCCGTCCAGTCTAAAATAGCCAGTTAGTTTGATTCTAAACCTGTCATTAATGCCATCTCCATTCGGTGAAAAGGCATTAGGGATTTCAAGCTTCGTAAAATCGATCACTTTTATGCTGAACCTGGCTTCGGTACTACGACACGGTCCGGCAAATACTCGAATCAGCAGGCTCATATCGGTAAGAACCCTCTCGATTACAAATTGACCCGTCGTACCATTTTGGATGACGACGCCGGAGCTTTCATCAATTAATTCATACAAACCTCCTGCCAGCACATTCCCAACTTTGATCACTGCGTTTGAATGGCGCGGAATCGTAAGGTCCACCACTTTTGGAACAGGCAGGTTTGTTAGGATCTTGCCTATTTGAAGTACGGATGAGTTCCGGATACAGTTGTTTGCATCGGTCACTTCCAGCACATATGATCCGGACACCAGGCCGGTGATATTGAGCCGTGTTCCTTTTATTTGCCCCGCTACATCAAGCCATCGATAGGTAAATGGGCCGGGCGATCCGCTTACAGTTATTCCGCTGATTGCGCCGGTTTCAAATTCACAGGTATCGTTTGCAATTCTCAAGGCCGATTCATCAATCACAGGTGGAGCCAACATCACAATAACCCGTTTGTAAATTGCTTTTGCGCATCCATTGGTATCCGTTGCGATTAAATGATAGATGCCCGCTTCGAGTCCGGTTAATTCTAGGGAAACACCCATAGGCACTGTACTATCCTTCAACCAGAGGAAACTAAATAAATTTCTGTCTGCACTCAGTTGAGTGATGTTGATTGATCCATTATTGATGAGGCAGCTTGCGTCTTTCGCTGTTACACCGGTTATATTCACTGCAATTGGTTGGGCAGTTGTAATGCTATAGACCCGGGATTGCCTGGTACATGAATAAAGGGAATTGGTAGCAACCAACCTGTAATTGCCTGCCGGCATATTTACTAAATCAATCGAGGTACTAACAACCAAATTATTATCTGCGTTTATCCACTGAAACTGATCGGCACCCGTTATCCGAATTCCGGTAATCCCTCCATTGATTCTTGTACACCCTGTAGAACGAACAACTGCATTTGTTGTATCGATGGTTACAGCTCCATTATTAATTATTTCAAACACATTCGAAAACATCGTGTCACATGTGCTCGCGTCTTTAACTTTTAACCGGTATCTGCCCGGGGAAATATTATTCAGGTCGATTGAACTTCCAACAACGTTATTTAATTCATTGACCCAGGAAACGAAGACTGGTCCTATCGTTCCACTGAGCACAATACCCCTGATGCCGCCATTGGCTAAGTCGCAGGTGGCAGGTTGAATCACCGCATTTAGCGAGTTAATCGCGGGAGCTGGTATAGCAGGAATAACAAGAAAGTTTGTTGAATCGCCGCAAGCTTCCGTAGCGTCAAGCAACACTAATTTATAACGTCCCGCGGAAACGTTTTGAAGATCCCGCGATGTTCCTACAACAATACCCGCGTCGTTTTTCCATTGGATAGTCGCGAATGAATTACCTGTTATTTGCAGGCCGGTAATGCTGCCATTGCTGAGCCCGCAGGACGTAGCATTGAGTTGTAATCCAGATATATCAATATCAGGTGTTTCATCACGAATGGTAT
>JACMLR010000346.1 GCA_014379515.1 Chitinophagaceae bacterium | reverse complement strand
GTATTACATCATTGGACAAATCTCAAAGTTTGCTAAAGTGGGTGCTGTAAGAATTGGTTCCAGTAGTTCCTCAACAAGCATAACCACTACCGCATTCCGCAACACTGATGGTTCGATAATTGTGTTAGCCTACAATGCAAATACCACCGCTACAACTGTAAAAATCGTTAATGGCTCCGTCGCATTTAATTACCTTATTCCTCCGGCTTCTGCCGTCACATTTAAGTGGTCAGCTGGCCCTGCCGTACCTGTCACGGGCGTGACTGTCAATCCAACGACTGCAAATGTTGCTGTTAATAACTCTGTTCAACTGACTGCTACTATCGCTCCGTCGAATGCTACCAATACAAACGTAAACTGGAGTTCGAGCAATGCAGGTGTTGCATCTGTAAGCTCAACCGGGTTGGTGACTGGTGTTGCCGCTGGAACGGCAACGATTACGGTAAGCACTGTTGATGGAAATAAAACGGCCACATCGAGCATCACTGTCAATGTCATTGCAACAACGGGGGTGAGCGTTTCCCCAACATCTGCGGCTATTTTTGCCGCGCAAACCCAACAATTAACAGCAACCGTTTCACCGGCAAATGCCTCCAATAAATCTGTTACCTGGACATCAAGTAATACTTCCGTTGCCACGGTAAGTGCATCAGGCCTTGTTACCGGTATCGCGCCAGGTTCCGCAACGATCACAGTTCGAACTGTAAGCGGAAGTTTTACGGCTACGTCAGCAATTACTGTAAAAAACCAGGAACCATATACCGGCACACCTATTAGTTTGCCTGGAATAGTACAGGCAGAAAATTATGACAAGGGTGGTCAAAACATCTCCTATAATGATGCAGACGCGAGTAATAATGGTAATCAATACCGCATCTCGGAAGCTGTGGATGTAGATTTGATAGCAGGCACATCCGGTTATACGGTTGGCTGGACTACAGGAGGGGAATGGTTAGAATTTACTACCAACGTTACAGCAGGCAATTATTCTGTTATTGCGACAGTAGCAACGCCGGGATCTGGAAAACAACTGGTCGTTAAATTAGATGGTGTTACGTTAACGACGCTAACTATCCCTAATACCGGCGGCTATGGAAATTTTCAGACTGTTACCGCAACAGGCGTTCCATTTTCAGGTGGAAATAATAAGATTCTTCGACTTGAAATAGTCGGTGGTGACTTTAATGTTGACCAGGTTGAAATTAAGAGTGTGACCAGTATTCCTGTAAGCGGCGTTTCTGTTAGTCCAACATCTGCATCCATTTCAGTTGGTGCAACAACCCAACTAACGGCAACCGTTGCACCTGCGAATGCAACTAATAAAACTGTTAGCTGGACCAGCAGTAATACATCTGTTGCAACAGTCAATTCAACGGGTCAGGTGACAGGCGTTGCGGCAGGCACAGCTACCATCACCGTAACAACACAAAGTGGTAGCAAGACTGCCAGCAGTACGATTACCGTAACGGCAGTTGCAACAGGCTTCCCCGGCTATTACAATATTATCTCAAGAAACAGTGGCAAGGGGTTGGATGTTGCTAATAATGCAACTAACAGCGGTGCCCAGGTGCAACAGTATGATATTAGTAATGGAGGTGGCGCTAATCAGCGATGGAAATTTGTTTCAGCCGGTGGTAATAACTATAACATTATTGTAAAATCCACGCAGATGTGTCTGGCTCCATCCAGTACTGGAATGGTGAATGGCCAGAAAGTCCAGCAAAGGAACTGCGGCACTGGCAATGAGTTTAAGTGGACAGTCACCGCGCTGGGTGGTGGCTACTACAAAATTGTAAATGTAAACAGCGGCAAATCGCTTGATGTAGAAGGTGTATCTACGGCCAATGGAGCCAACATTCAGGTATGGGATGATAATGGCGGCGGCTTGAATCAGCAATGGAGTTTCACGCAGGTCGAAACAACCGCAGCAAGGGCATTCGCCGCTCCGATAACTGAAGAAAAAAATTTATTGCAAAACGAAATAGTCACGCAGGGTTTGCATATCTCGCCCAATCCGGCGGCGGATTACATAACCATCAATTCCACTTATTTGATAAATGGTAATGTTGAAATAGTATCTACCATTGGGCAGGTTGTACTTACCAGGCACTTCAGATCAAAACAAACGTTCCAGGTAATCGACATTTCCGGTTTGCCAAAAGGAATTTATCTGCTTAAAGTTTCCAATAAGGCAGGAACAAAAGTTACAAGGCTTATCAGGCAATGATTGGAATGGTAAGGTGTAAAATGATTGACCAACTATTCGGCACTATCATTCAAGGACCGTCTAATAATAGACGGTCCTTTTTTATGTAGTTTTTGTTTTTTGTGCCATGCTGAATTATAATAAGCTACCTATCTCGAATATGCATCACCCCTACTCTCTGCCGAAGTTATGGATTAAAGTTCCGCGAGCTTCTTCAGCTTCCTTAAGTATGAGCACGCGATATGAGTCACAGAGGTAAACTAAATCCAAACGAGCTGCCGGCACCAGTTTCGCTTCTCACCCAAATTTGTCCACCCTGTGCTTCAATTAATTCTTTGGAGATTGCCAAACCCAGTCCTGTACCTGCCGCGTTCGAACCCGGCACTTTAAAAAATCGCTCGAAGACTTTGGATGAATATTCAGATGGAATACCAGGGCCATGATCAGTCACTGAAAACTCAATTGCATTTCCTGCCTGGCTAACACCGATGGTTATGCTCCCTTCTTCAGGTGAGTGTTTAATCGCATTCGTTAAAAAATTATTCAATACCCAACCTGTTTTTTCAGCGTCTACTTTTATATCGGGAAGACTATGGCCATACTGTTTTTGAATTGAAACATTCTTCTGCCTGGCCGTATTCAGGATAGCGTTGACGGCGTTGTCAGCAACTGCTTCCGGATTTACATCAACACTTTCCAATTGAATTTTACCGGCTTCTACCTGCGACATATTAAGAAGTTCGCTCAATATCCTCAACATTCGTTGGTTGTCATTTTTCAGATGCTGCAATAGTTCCCGTTGTTCTGCAGACAACTGTCCTACCCGCTCATCTTCCAACAATTTCAAACTGAAATCAGAAGAGGCTAACGGCGTCTTGAGTTCATGTGAGATAGTTGCAATAAAATTTGTTTTTGCGACATCTAACTCTTTGAAAGACGTTATATTTCTCAAAATGATCACTTTGCTGCTGCTATCTTCCTGGGTGATATCCATAATCTCTTTGGTAAAATAATTCTCCCGGTTGTCGACAACAATTTTAAAAGGCATGCTGCCTTTTTCTTCCATTAAAAAACGAAGCAGATCGTTTGTCTTGCTCACATCATCCACCCATTTTCCTACCAAATCTGATGAATGTATACTCAATAACTGCAAAGCCTGGTCGCTGGCGAAAAGAATGGTTCCCGATTTATCAATACCGATGCTTGCTTCTTTGAGGCTGTTGATGACAGCTTCGGCCCTTGTTTTTTCAAAAATGATCTTATTGAGATTGCTATTTTCAAAATATTCCAACCTGTCCGCCATTTCATTGAATGCACCAGCCATCTGACCAAACTCATCTTTTTGATCAAGATGAATTCGGTGCCCGTAATTCTTTTTGCTGATTTCATGAATTCCGTCCGTGAGTGCGGTTATTGGGGCAGTTAATACCGAAGGAAAGTTGAATGAGAACGTAAATCCTACAAGGAAAATAAGCGCCGCTAAAAACGAGATATAGGCAAGAGCGGTATCGGCTGTGGTGGTTGCTTTTTCATTCTTAACCTGGATCGCTGCCATATTTACCCAAAGAACTTTTTGTATGTTCGATCTTATCTCTTGGATTGTCGATGATGAACTATCACCATTTATATAAAGAGTAAAATTTTTACGGATGAGATCTGTTGCTTCCTGTTCACCGATCTCCGTCACATTAGCCTCTTGCAATTTTAACACTCTATCAAACCTGTCAAATGATTGTTTCGGGGTAATTGCCATGCTGTCCAGTGCTCCCTGCATTGAATGACAGTATTCGAGGGATTCATAGTTGTTAGTAAGAATTGATTTTGAATCGTCCTTCAAACGAAGCAGGTTGTAAATCCCGATTCCGCATGAAAGCATCGAAAGGAAAAAGAGGAACAATGTTCCCATCCGTATCTTCTGCTTGACTGTTTTTGCCATTATGATAAAATTATCAGGTCTACGTCGTTTTTGGATAGCGTTTTCAGAAGTTGCCTGAATACACTTGTTTTCAGAATGATCTGCCACAACGTGATATGGGGCTTCCCGATGCAGACGGTTGTAACTTCTTTTTCTTCTATCAAATCGATAATGACTTGCGCAATATCAGTTCCCTTCTTCTGTATTACCTCGCCGCCGAGCTCGGTCGCGTTCTTGAAGTTATTAATAAGATGGCGTTGAGCGGCCAATGCGATTTTTTCTGTAGACTCTTTTGGTGTTTGCACATACAACACATACCATTTGCTATTGTAGTACGAAGCGAGCCTTGCAGTTTTACGGATGATGTTCTGGGCAATTTCATGGTTCGAGGAAATGCAGGCAAGAAAGCGTTCGTGTTTCCAGCTTTTGTCCCGCGGGGTTACTTCATAGTCTACTTTTCTTTCTACCTGGCCAGCCACTTCCTTCAATGCGAGTTCGCGTAATTGCAGGATTTTTTCTGGCTTGAAGAAATTCTGGAGTGCCTGCTGCACTTTGCTATTGTCGTAGATCTTTCCCTCCTTCAACCGGGTAATAAGTTCATCAGCCGTTAAATCAATATTTACAACCTCATCGGCTAATTGAAGAATTCTGTCTGGCACCCGTTCTTTTACTTCTACACCGGTAATTGTTTTTACATCTTCATTGATACTTTCTATATGCTGAATGTTAACCGCCGAAATAACATTTATGCCGGCCTCGAGTAAGTCCAATACGTCCTGCCATCTCTTTTCATTTTTGCTGCCGGGGATATTGGAGTGCGCAAGCTCATCAACTATTACTGTATTCGGTTGAAGTAAAATGATTGCCTGTACATCCAGCTCATCCAATTGTTTGCCTTTATAAAAAACGGTGCGCCGGGGCACTACGGGCAATCCCTCGATCAACGCTTCCGTTTCTTTCCTGCCATGTGTTTCAACATAACCTACTCTCAGGTTGACCCCGTTGCGTAAGAGGCGATGCGCATCTTGCAACATTCGATACGTCTTTCCAACACCGGCACTCATGCCGATGTATATTTTCAATTTCCCTTTGCCAGGTTTCTGAATTTTTTCAAGCCAGTTCTCCGCTTCTGTGTCAGACATACATCATAAGTTTTGAATTTAATCCAGGTGTGTAGTTGCTGATTTTCATCTCACTTTATTTGAAGGATACGTTTCTATTAATCATATGTTCTTTTCAACCGGATTGTTGGGGCCTGCGTCACAATCAGTGGATATTTTTCGACCAATATATTATTCGTCTCCAGGCCAAAATTGTCTTCTTCTTTTACTGCTATCTTCTTCAGGTTATAATATAAACGAAGCAAAACATATTGCAATTTGGGAAGTTCATTTTCGCTCGACAGATATGAATCACCAAGTAAAAACTTGTAATCTCCAGTCTTATTGAGGGCATACTTAAAGTCCGGAGACTCATCAAGTTTCAACTCACCACCCGACACGAGTTGTTCCAATATAGATCGGAACAGAAAATCTATCCTGGGCTCGATGCGGAAACCAAGATCAATCGTAAGGTGATAAACATCATCTTTTGCCAACGTCTTCAATCGGTAGCTAAGGGTAAAGGGTTCATCTGTTACGTTGATGTGCAGGAACCAGTAGACATCCGCTCTTTTGACTGGAGGTTTGAAGATCGAATCCATCGATTTTTTTTCGACAAAACCGTCATTGTCGGACTTACTAAGATAGATAAGGTGCGTAGCATATTTTGGAATCTCCTCATCCTTGCTTAATTGACGCAGCATTTTTACCTGGTCAGCGCGCAATGGAATATAGGTGGTCAATAGCTTCTGTGCTTTTCTACCCCGGTGCCAGATATACATCATTGCAGAAAGGACGAATCCGATTACAAGCGTTATCCACCCACCGTGGGAAATTTTATCGAGGTTGGCCACCAGGAACATCGTTTCAATCGAAAGGAATAAAATTCCAAAAGCAGCAATCAGCAAAACGTTCACTCGCTTCACATATAAATAACTTACAAAAAGAAAGCTGGTTACAAACATCGTCAGCGTAACGCTGAGTCCGAATGCTGCTTCCATATTGGCGGATTTTTCAAAGTAAAGAACCATTCCGATGCATGCAATCATCAGAAACCAGTTTACGACAGGAATATAGGATTGCCCTTTTATTGTACCGGGGAAAATGACTTTATGCCTTGGCCATATGTCGAGCCGAATACCTTCATTTACCAGCGTGAAGCATCCGCTAATGAGTGCCTGGCTTGCAATAATCGTTGCAAGTGTGGCAAGAATGACGGCGAATACATAAATCGAAGAGGGTATAGTACTATAAAATGGACTAATATTTCCCAGTGTTTCTCCCTGGTGCGCAATCAGCCAGGATGTTTGTCCGGCATAACTTAGGACGAGGCAGATCTTGATGAAGAGCCAACTCCAACGGATATTGTTGCGTCCGACGTGGCCCATGTCGCTGTAGAGCGCTTCTGCGCCAGTGCTGCACAGAAAAATTCCGCCCAGCAGCCAGAAGCCTCCCGGATAATCACGAAGGAGTGACAAGGCGTAGGAAGGGTTTAGTGCTCTGAAAATCTCCCATTCCCCATTAATAGAAAGAATGCCCATAATACCAATGAAGGCAAACCAGGCGAACATTACAGGTCCGAAGACTATTCCTAACTTACCCGTGCCCATTTGTTGGAATGAGAATAGTAAGACCAGGATCAGGATTACCCATGGCACAGTATTTAGCTCCGGATCAAATTTTTGTAATCCTTCTATTGCAGAGGCAACAGAGATCGGGGGTGTAATGATTCCGTCTGCAATCAGGAATGCCGCGCCAATGATTGCTGGTATTGTTAGCCATGGCTTGAAGTATCGCTTCACGAGAGCATACAGCGAAAAGATGCCACCTTCGCCGCGATTATCTGCCCGCAAAACGAGTAGAATATATTTGACGGTCGTTAACAGGAACAATGTCCAGAGCACGCAACTCAACACACCCAAAGCCTTTGTGGCGCTGATCGTTTCTCCCTCGTGGAAGACCGCTGAAAATGTATAAAGTGGCGAAGTACCAATATCGCCAAACACGATGCCGGTTGCAATCAGCAAGCCGGCGCCGGATACTTTCTTATGAAACAGTGTGTGATTCTCTGAAGCCATATAAAAAAGCCATCCCCGATTACGGGAATGGCAAACGTTTAAAACCCAACTGCAATAGATCCGGTAAAGAAGGTTGTGGTATTTGTACTACCCGACGACTTAACAAAAATATCGTCTTTGCTATTTAATGTGCGGGCTTCCAGTCGTACTAAAATATTCTTCGATGGTGCGTGATCGAGATTAAATGAAAAGCCCGTGGTTTTAAATCCATTGGGTGTTTGGGTTGCGATGATGACGCCGTTTTCGTCGCTGTAATATTCGCCTCGTGCGGCCACTGCCCATGAATTGGAAAATGCATATCTCAAAATAAGTACGGGCGAATACCACGTGTTATTATCACTATTCCCGGGTGCTTTTTCTTCTGTTCCAAAATCAAAGCCTGCCGTTACACCAAATTTATCGTTGATGTTGAAGACACCATACAGGTTATGAAACACCCGCAATAGTCTTGCGCTATCAGGCTTGTCAGTGCCAATGAATGTGCTATAATTCAATACTACTTTATCGGACGGCTTATATTGAATTTGAGTACCCCAGCTCATCAGGGAATTGTCATTGACCCGGGTAATCCGCTGCCAGCCGTTCAATGCCATTCCGCTTAACAACCATTTTCCATCATCGGTTGTGTAAGTCAGCTTAGCACCCGCCTCAAAGTATGGTGAGTTTTCCGCTAGTATACTCCTCGTAAGGTTCCAGCAATCTTTGCTGATCGCACTTTCAAAACCGATATGCGACGGCATTATACCCGCATCGAGCCAAAAATTTTTGTTCTTACTCAGTTTAATTCCTGCGTTGGCTTCAAATACATTTTTCAGCACACCCGGTTCGGCAGAATAGTTTGCATTTACATAAGTACCTGCTGCCAGCGCTATGTTTGCTCTTACCCGTGAAGCAGTGTAATTCGCCTTAACAAAACCAAGATTGAGATTAAACTCATTGTGCCGGTTATGACTATAAAGAAAGCCGGGTCGGTTATTGTCTCGCGGTTTATTAAGATCGTACTGGTAATATGCCTCTGCATAAGCGCTTATTGTAAGCGATCCCGTGGAATCCTGTGCCATCAAATGTGTGCTTAACAACATCGTAGCTCCTAAAAACAACTTTTTCATCTTCATTTCAATTTTACGTTTCTATTATTTTAAATTATCTAATGCAATATTTAATTTGAGTACGTTCACAACAGAAGGCCCAAAGATTGATTTTTCAATATGTTCGTTTACTGTTGCGCGTAGTTTATCCTCAGCAATATTTCTGATAGCTGCGATGCGTTTTACCTGTACCAACGCCGCTGCTGGTGATAGGTGCGGATCCAGGCCACTGCCGCTCGCTGTTACCAGGTCGGCCGGTATATCTTCTTTCTGAATGCCGGGGTTATGAACCAGGAATGTATCAATTCTGTCTTTTACTAATTGCAGGTAATCAGGATTTGAAGGACCCTTATTACTACCAGCCGATCCTGCGGCATTGTAATCAACTGCAGAAGGTCTGCCCTGGAAATACTTATCATCAGAAAACTTTTGGCCGAGTTTTTCATATCCCACGACTTTTCCGTTGACGGAGATTGTTTCTCCCTTACCACCGGCCGGTGCCGCTTTTCCAATACCTGCAACCAGCAGCGGGTAAATAACAGCACATAAAATGATCATTACAAGAGTCAACTTCAGCGAGATTATTAAGTTCTTTTTCATTTTGCTTTGATTAATGATTACATAAATACGCCAAGCAGCATATCAATTACCTTGATGCCGATAAAGGGCACGATGACTCCACCAAGGCCATAGATTAACAAATTCCGTCTTAACAATGCCGAAGCACCAATCGGTTTGTACGCCACGCCTCTTAGCGCAAGTGGAATAAGCATCGGAATTATTATTGCGTTGAATATTACAGCCGACAATATTGCAGACTCAGGGGTTTTCAATCCCATAATATTCAATGATTGAAGTGCCGGGATAGATGCAATAAATAATGCAGGAACGATAGCAAAGTATTTCGCCACATCATTGGCAATTGAAAAAGTTGTAAGTGTTCCCCTCGTTATCAGGAGTTGCTTTCCGATTTCCACGACTTCGATGAGCTTAGTTGGATCATTATCAAGATCCACCATATTACCGGCTTCCTTCGCTGCTGCGGTTCCGCTATTCATAGCCACGCCTACATCTGCCTGCGCAAGAGCCGGGGCATCATTCGTCCCATCTCCCATCATTGCCACCAGTTTACCATTTTGTTGTTCAGCACGGATATAATTCATTTTGTCTTCAGGCTTTGCTTCCGCGATAAAATCGTCAACACCTGCTTTTTCAGCAATGAATTTTGCCGTTAACGGATTGTCACCGGTAACCATCACCGTTTTCACCCCCATTTTTCTAAGCCGCTGAAAACGCTCCTGTATCCCAGGTTTGATGATATCCTGCAATTCAATTACACCAAGAACTTTTTCGTTTTCACTGACAACAAGCGGCGTGCCCCCATTCGAAGCGATGGCCTGAACACGGTCCCCTATTTCTGGCGGAAACGGATTGCCCGCCTTTGCAACGATATTCCGGATTGAATCCGAAGCACCTTTTCGTATTCTTCTACCGTCATTCAGATCAACGCCGCTACTCCGGGTTTCGGCAGTAAATTCTATGAATTGCGCGTTCGTGGTATTGAAATTTTTAACATTAAGATTTGCTAACTCGATCACCGACTTTCCTTCCGGGGTTTGATCTGCGATTGAAGATAACGCACAGGCTTCAACGAAAAGCGATTTATCGACTCCGTTTGCAGGATAAAAGTTTGTTGCCTTGCGGTTACCAATGGTGATTGTACCGGTTTTATCCAGTAACAGTACATCGATATCTCCGGCAGTCTCCACTGCTTTACCGCTTTTTGCGATGACGTTTGCTTTCAGCGCCCTGTCCATGCCTGCAATCCCGATAGCAGATAACAGACCGCCAATCGTGGTAGGAATCAGGCAAACGAACAACGAAATGAACGCCGCAATGGTAATCGGTGTTTTTGCATAGTCCGCGAATGGTTTTAACGTAACACAAACGATTATAAAAATTAGTGTGAATGCGGCTAGTAAGATTGTAAGCGCAATTTCATTGGGTGTTTTTTGCCTGGAGGCGCCTTCAACCAATGCAATCATTTTGTCCAGAAAAGATTCTCCAGCCTCTGTTGTTACTTTCACCGTGATCCTGTCACTCAGAACTTTTGTACCACCCGTCACAGAAGATTTGTCACCACCGGATTCGCGGATCACCGGTGCAGATTCGCCCGTAATTGCAGACTCATCGATAGTTGCAATGCCTTCGACAATCTCACCATCCATTGGGATGACATCTCCCGCCTCACAGATAAAAAGGTCACCTTTCCTCAACTCCGCTGAAGAAACAATATTGATGTCCTTTTTTCCATTTCCCGCAGATAAAACCTTTTTTGCTGGTGTGTCCTGGCGTGTTTTCCTGAGACTCTCCGCCTGCGCCTTGCCCCTAGCTTCTGCAAGTGCTTCAGCAAAGTTGGCAAACAATACAGTGAGTAAAAGAATAACAAAGATTGTAATGTTATACCACAGTGCGCCCTGGGAATTATCGCCGGAAACGACCTGGTAAATCGATACCGCGAGCATCACTGCTGTTCCAATTTCAACCGTGAACATTACCGGGTTTTTAATCATCAGGCGTGGATCTAATTTCCCGAATGATTGCCGGATAGCAGTACCCACTAACGCTGGTTCAAAAAGCCTGATTGAACTTTTATTTTGTGTCATGATTTTCAATTAATACAATGAAAAGAATTCTGCAATGGGACCGAGTGCAAGTGCTGGCAAATAGGAAAGTGCTGTAAGTATAAGAATGACTGCCAGTGTCATCACACCGAATGTTCCGGAGTCTGTTCGCAATGTACCCGGAGATTCAGGAATGAATTTTTTCTTCGCAAGCAAACCTGCGATTGCGAGGGGCGCAATGATTGGCAGATACCTTCCCAGTAGCAAAACAATGCCGCTCGTTACATTCCAGAAAATATTGTTATCACCTAATCCTTCAAATCCACTCCCATTGTTTGCGTTGGCAGAAGTGTACTCATACAGTATTTCAGTAAAGCCATGGTACGAGGGGTTGTTAAGCCATGCCCCAGGTTTTACCTGCCAGGCAATTTCCGGGTGGTGCACCACCATATAAGTCGCAAGTGCAGTGAAGCCCTTTATGAGGAAAGCAGACAGTAATGTGATGAGTGCTGCAATTTTTACTTCTCTTGCTTCCACTTTGTGCCCCATGAATTCCGGCGTACGGCCCACCATCAGGCCCGAAATGAATACGGCAATGATGATAAATATGAAATAGTTCAGGATTCCGACGCCAACACCACCGTAAAGCGCATTGATCATCATATCAAGCAATATAACGGCACCGGACATGGGAGTCAAACTATCATGCATCCCGTTTACGGATCCGTTGGATGTAGAAGTAGTCGCCACACTCCAGAAGGCAGTAGCGGGTGCACCAAGTCTTACTTCCTTTCCTTCCATACTACCAGCGGTTTGCGAAATCCCAAGCGCATCAATTGCCGGGTTGCCCTTGGTTTCATAGTATATATTGATTGCGCAGAAAATTACAAACAGGAAAGTCATTACACTGAAAATGACCCTTGCCAGTTTTCTTCTATTGAGATAGAAACCCAGAGCAAATACCAGTGCGATCGGAAGCAATAAAATAGAAATGGTTTCAACAGCATTGGTAAAGTAGTTCGGGTTTTCAAGCGGGTGTGCAGCGTTCACACCAAACCAGCCGCCACCATTTGTTCCAATTTGTTTAATGGCGATCATACCTGCTGCAGGTCCGCGGGAAACCTGGACGGTATCACCTT